>CAYJGM010000001.1:0-25291 GCA_964369495.1 uncultured Bacteroides sp.
CCCCAGCGGTTTTGCTACTTTTCACGCTGAAAAGTAGGACGTTTCAACGAAACCAGCTTTGAAAATTTACAGGCACAAAAAAACAAATTACTAACTTTTGTATAAAGCAAAAACCTAGTCTTTTCACGCTGAAAAGTAGGGCATTTCAACGAAACAAGCTTTGAAAATTAATAACCATTTAAAAAATAAATTACTAACCTTGTATAAAGCAAAAACCTAGCTTTTTCACGCTGAAAAGTAGGGCATTTCAACGAAACAAGCGTTAAAAATTCACAAGCACCTAAAAAACATTTTTTTAACTTAAAATAATAATACATTTAACCTATACATTTAATACTAAACCGCCGAAAATTGGGAAAACATATTATAAATTATTCAAAATAAACATAATCTTTGTTATTTAATTATCATTTATTGACTATTAAGCTACAAATGTGTATCATAGTAATGATACTGCATTATTTTGCCAATATATAGAAATTATATACATTATAAAAGAAAATGAAATGAGGGATGTTGTTAATGCGCTGTGCTCTTGGGGCAAGAACGCCACATCACAAACACACAACAAACATGCAAACTGTAACAATGCCGCTAGCAAAACAAATAATTGTGCCTATGCAAATGCATATAGGTGCACCTTGCGAATGTGTTGTTAATAAGGGTGATGAAGTTTTAGTGGGCTCGCTTTTAGGCAAAGCCGGCGGCTTTGTAAGCGCGGATATTCACAGCGGTGTAAGCGGTAAAGTTGTTGAAATAAAAACAATTGGTTTTGCAAACAACAGAAAAGCAAATGCTGTGGTGATAGAACCCGACGGCAAGCAAACGCAATGTGAAGATTTAAAGCCTTTTAGCGTGCAAAACGCAAGCGAGCTTGTAAGTGCTGCGCAAAAATGCGGCCTTGTTGGCCTTGGTGGCGCAGGCTTTCCAACGGCGGTTAAATTTTCTCCTTCTGATTTAAATAAAATTGATACCCTTGTTATTAACGCCGCCGAATGTGAGCCGTATATTACGGCAGATAACCGTGAAATACTTGAAAACAGCGTAAATGTTATGCATGGTATTGAAACGGTTAAAAACGCACTTGGCATTAAAAGTGTAATTATTGGAATCGAGCGCAACAAACCCGAGGCTATTGATTTATTATTCAGCATTACAAAAAACAACCCGGAATATAAAGTGCATCCGCTTAAAAGTATTTATCCGCAAGGCGCGGAAAAAGTGCTTATTTATAAAACAACAAAACGTGAAGTGCCCCGTGGCGGTTTACCGGCGGATGTAGGCGTTATTGTTATGAACGTAACGACAGCAGGCGCACTTGGCAATTTTTTATTAACCGGTATGCCGCTTGTTACAAAGCGCATAACGGTAGATGGCAGTGCAATTAAAAGCCCGCAAAATGTTGAAGTTGTAATTGGCACGCCAATTAAAGATATTATTGAATTTTGTGGCGGTTATGCACAAACTCCGGGCAAAATTATCAGCGGCGGGCCTATGATGGGAACCGCAAATGTCGATGATGAAATGCCTGTAGTAAAACAAAGCAATGCAATTATAGCGCTTAATGAAAAAGACGCAATATTGCAAGAGCCACAGCCATGTATTCGTTGCGGGCGATGTATAACTGCGTGCCCTATGGGGCTTTCGCCCGTTGAAATAAGCGGCGCACGCGCACTTTTGGATATAGCCGCAATTGATAAAATGATGGCGGATTTATGCATAGCTTGCGGAACTTGCACTTTTGTGTGCCCTGCAAAAAGAGATGTTAGCCAAAGCGTTGTTTTGGCTAAACAACTGAAAATTAACAGTGAAAGGGGTGGCAAATAAATGCAAGATGTAAAACTTCTGGTAACCCCTTCACCCCATATTAAAGATAATTCTTCAACAAGAGGAATTATGCTTAATGTAACATTTGCGCTTTTGCCCACTCTTGTGGCAGCAAGCCTAATTTTCGGTTTGCGCGCACTATTGTTGACGGGCATAACCGTTGCCGCATGTGTTGGCTTTGAGGCACTTTATAATATTTTATTTAAAAAACCGCAAAGTGTAGGCGATTTTTCCGCAGTTGTTACAGGCATAATTTTGGCGTTTAATTATCCGCCTTCTTTACCTTATTATATAGCAATTATCGGCGCTTTTACGGCAATTGTTGTTACAAAAATGTTGTTTGGCGGAATAGGCTTTAACTTTGCAAACCCGGCGCTTGTTGGCCGTATGGCATTGTTTTTAGGCTTTACGGGATATATGACAGCCTATACATTTCCAACAGCTTCAAGCGTTGATGCACTTGCAAGCGCAACGCCGCTTGTTGCGGGTAACTCTATTAGCGGCAGTGCAATGTTTTTAGATTTACTTCTTGGTACACACGGCGGTATGCTTGGCGAAACTTGCGCCTTAACGCTTATTTTAGGCGGTGCTTACCTAATTGCTACAAAAACGATAAACGCAGCTATTCCCGTTTCACTTCTTGGCACGGTTGCTATTTTAAGCCTTGTTTTAGGGCAAGATGTTATTTTGCAACTATTTAGTGGCGGTTTAATTTTCATGGCTTTTTTCATGGCTACAGATTATACAACAAGCCCATTTTCGCTTTTAGGTAAAATAGTTTTTGGCGTTGGAATGGGCATTATTGTTTGCTTGATACGTTTTTATGGCACTTATGCCGAGGGCGCAAGTTTTGCTCTTTTGCTTATGAATTTAGTTGTGCCTTTTATAAATAATCTCACAAGGCAAAAACCTTTGGGAGGTGCTAAACGATGAAAATATGGGCGAATTTCATAAAACCTGCTGTAATTTTATCAATAATATGCGCCGTAACAAGTGGCCTTTTGGCACTTACAAACAATGTTACAGCGCCAATTATAGAGGAAAACAAGATACGAATAGCAAACGAGGCAAGGTCGGAATTACTTTCTGCGCCCGGCTTTGAGCAAATTGACGCAACATATGAAAATGTGCTTGAAATTTACAAAGCATCAGACGACAGCGGATATGTTATTACAGCCACCGCAGGCGGATATGCGGGTGATGTACCGGTTATGGTTGCGCTTGCAGACGGTAAGGTTTTAGGCGTAACTTTTCTTGCTAACAGCGAAACACCCGGCCTTGGGCAAAAAGTTCGCGACGATAGCTTTAAACAACAATTCAGCGATATTGAGGCAACACAGCTTACTTTAGATGATGTTGATGTAATTGCGGGCGCAACTATTACAACAAATGCGGCAATTGCCGCCGTAAACAGTGCGCTTTTAGCCTATTTAGATTTAGAAGGCGTTGATACAGGTTTAGATTTATCGGCATTAAGCGAAGAAGAGGTTCACAATTATGTGTTGCCCGATAGCGGCGCACTAAGTGAAATAAGCCTAAGCGGTGCAGATAAGGCCTATAAAGGTGAAAATTACGGTGTTATAATTTATGCAAGTATGCCCGGTTTTTATGCAAAACCGCTAACAGCCGTGGTTGGTTTTGACGATAACGGTATAGTTACCGGCGTTTGGTTTAACACGGAAAATGAAACGGAGAGTTACGGCGGGCAAGTAGGCAAAAACGCAGATTTCAGCTCGCAATTCATAGGCGAACGAAAAGAACAATATGATATTATTGCAAGCGCAACAACTTCTTCAAATGCCGCAATAGCGGCAGTTTATAGCGCGTTTGATATCTACGAAGAAAATATAGAAAGCTTGAAAGAGGGGC
This sequence comes from uncultured Bacteroides sp., assembly GCA_964369495.1. Classification (GTDB taxonomy): domain Bacteria; phylum Bacillota; class Clostridia; order Oscillospirales; family Ruminococcaceae; genus Ruthenibacterium. Next base: position 3,697 of record CAYJGM010000001.1, read on the forward strand.
AATAGCCATGAGTAAACTTAAAATTTTAACAAACGGCTTAATTAAAGAAAACCCTGTTTTTAGGCTTGTTTTGGGCACTTGCCCTGTTTTAGCGGTTACAACGCTTGCCATAAACGGCCTTGGCATGGGAATTGCAGCAATGTTTGTGCTTGTTTGCAGTAATATAGTGGTTTCACTGTTGCGCAATATTATTCCCGGCAAAGTGCGTTTACCGGCTTTTATAACTATTATTGCAACATTTGTTACAATACTGCAAATGCTTATGGAGGCGTTTTTGCCCTCGCTTGCGGAAAGCCTTGGCGTTTTCTTGCCGCTTATCGTTGTAAACTGCATAATTTTAGGCAGGGCCGAGATGTTTGCATCTAAAAACAAAGTGATTGATAGCGCATTAGACGGAATAGGCATGGGCCTTGGGTTTACGCTTGCCCTTGTTATGATGGGCAGCGTGCGTGAATTTTTCGGAGCGGGTAGCATATTTGGCGTTCAAATTTATGGCGAGGGCACTATTTTTGGCATGGGTAGTTTCTTTGAGGCCATTTCACCCATGAGCATATTTATTTTACCTGCCGGTGGCTTTTTTGTGTTCGGGGTTTTAATGGCATTTGTTGTTTGGCTTGAAACAAAGGCAGGCAAACAAATTAAACGCAAAACAGGCTGTGAAAATTGCCCTGTTAATGCCGCTTGCGGCTTGAAAGAGGAGGCACAAAGCGCATGAATATGACAGAACTTGCAGCAATTTTCTTTGCGATGATACTTGTAAACAACTATGTTTTAGTACAGTTTTTAGGCATTTGCCCGTTTTTGGGCGTTAGCAAAAAATTAAATAGCGCCGTTGGAATGTCGGGTGCGGTAATATTTGTTATGCTTTTAGCAACACTTGTTACATGGCCTGTTTACACTTATATTTTACAGCCAAACGGCTTTGCTTATCTGCAAACTATAGTGTTTATTTTAACTATTGCCGTGCTTGTGCAAGTGGTTGAGCTAACATTAAAAAAACTTATGCCGCCGCTTTATAAAGCGCTTGGTGTGTTTTTGCCGTTAATAACAACAAACTGTGCGGTTTTAGGCGTTACAATTTTAAATATAGACAACGGCTACACTTATGTTGAAAGCCTTGTTTCGGCAGTTGGCGCAGGAATTGGCTTTATGATAGCCATGGTGCTTTTTGCAGGCGTGCGTGGCAGGCTTGAAAGCGCAAAACCGCCCAAAGCGTTCGAGGGCTTGCCCTTAACTTTGGTTAGTGCGGCAATGGTTAGCCTTTCATTCATGGGCTTTGGCGGAATAATTGAAACATTGTTTGCGTAAAAGGAGTAGAATATGACAATATTAATGCCTATAGTAATAGTAACCGCAATAGGGCTTGTTGGCGCAGGTGTGCTTGTTGTAGTTGCGCACATTATGCATGTGCCTGAAGACGAGCGCATAGCCTTGGTGCAAGATATTATGCCGGGTGCTAACTGTGGCGCTTGCGGTTATGCGGGTTGTGCCGATTACGCAAAAGCAATTGTAGAGGGCGCACCTGTAAATAAATGTATTCCCGGCGGCACAAAATGTGCCGAAGACGCTGCGGCAATAATGGGTGTTGCGGCAGGGGAGGTACAGCGAAGAACTGCCGTTGTAGCCTGCCAAGGCAATTTTGATAACACGCAAGATAAATACACATATCAAGGCATAAAATCTTGTGCGGCATGTGCTGAATTATATGGCGGAAGCGCCACATGCCCTTACGGCTGTATGGGTTATGGAGACTGTAAAAGCGCATGTAAATTTAATGCGGTAATAATAAAAAACGGCGTTGCAATTATAGACCAAACCCTATGTACAGGTTGCGGAGCATGTGAAATTGCATGCCCTAAAAACATTATACAAGTTTTACCGGATAGCGATATTCCCGTGGTGCTTTGTGCTAATAAAGACCGCGGAGCAATGACACGAAAAGCTTGCACCGCAGGTTGCATTGGCTGCATGAAATGCCAAAAAATATGCGAATTTGATGCAATTCATGTTAAAGATAATGTTGCACTTATAGACCACGAAAAATGCACAGGTTGCCGCAAATGCGCAGAAGTTTGCCCTGTAAAAGCAATTGGAATACCGCGCACTAAGGTGGTTTTAGGAAAGGAAAAATTAAACGAGCCTATAAATAAATTTGATATTGCATAGATAGTTTTAAAAGCAATTTCAACGGGCAGTTTTCAATGTTTTTTTGCATAAAAATCCACACGGTTTGATATAATATTAACTTTTGTACCCGGAAGAACGAAATGCGGTTAAAATTTGCCGGCTGAATAATATAGCCAAAACTATCTAAATATTTTTTAGCTTTATGATGCGAACCGTTATACGCTATTATTTATGAGGTGAGGCATTGAACAAATGGGCAAAACAGTTGATTTTTAAAGACATGTAAAATATACTAATTTGGTGTATTTTATGTGTGAACACACAAGTAAATAGATAAAAAAACAACACATTTACCGCATAATGCTGTAAATGTGTTGTTTTTTGTTAGCCTTAATATAAACTATTTAATTTTAAGCTATTTTATGTAATAAAATTAAACAAAGTGCAAAAAACATATCTTTGATTGTGTTTTAAATAGCAAAGCGGGCTGTGTAAAATAGCAAAGTTACTGCCTTAGATAAAGTGACGGCATACATATAAAATTTTAAACAATGCCAAAAATTACACGTATAATTAATAGGCTAATTGCACCCGGTGCACCAAGCACGGTTACAACAAATGCGGTAAAATAATTTATGCCTATAAAAACGCCTGTTTGCATGCCAAACAAATTAACAGCACCCAAACATGCAATGCCGCAAAAAGCGTTTAAAAAAGCTTCCTTAAAAGGTTTTTTTGTTTTTTTAAGGGCAATGCAAATAACAACAATGCAAATTATTGCCGCTGATACGGCTAAAAACATGTTAAACGTCATATATTTTCACCTCGGTAAAATATATGCAATTTGTTTTCATTTTATGAGTTAAAACATTCGTTTATATTATTGTTATTTGTAATTTGCGGTAATTATTTAATTAGATATTTCAATAATATTTAGTTGTTTTTTATAATTTTTCGCTCGGTTATTTTTTCAAGTTTAAAAGTAATTAATTCGTATTATCATTTTTTGGCTCATTTTTCATTAAATTAAAAGCATCATCAAATTTTAAATTCCAATTAACGCCGCTTGAATAACTGTTTGAGCCAAGCGTTTTAAAAAGTTCGGCATTGGTGCATTTTTTTTGCCAGAAATTACGTGCTTGTAACATATATTTTGCGCCGCGGTTTGCGCTTTTTATGCATAATTGCTCAGGGCTTAGTTGCTGCTTTTGCTTTGTATAAGGGTTAATCCATTCGGTTGCAAAGCCGTTTTTTGGCAAACGGCGTGGCGTTATATGGCTTTCAATATATGCATTCGTTTTGAAAATTTTATCTATGATACGTGATAAAATTATTCTTAAACCAAATTTTGAACGGTTTGCTTTGTGCACCAGCCTAAAATTATGTATTGCATCTATATAATCGGCCGTGGGTATATTTTTATTGTAAACTGCGTTTATGCTTTGGTTTAAAAGCACGGCAATTTGAACAAGCTCTGTTGCGTTTAAAATCGGTGCGGTGTTATTTGTTGCGGTTATATTCGTGCCGTAATCGTGCTTATGAAAAAAGCTGTCCATAGCTGCTTCGCAAAAGCCGTGGCCACCTATCATATCGTATTTTTCGCCTTTTATATTCTGCGAAGCTACATATGGGTGTATTTCTATATCGGTAGCGTAATGCATTAAAAAACCAAGCGCATAGCTTTGTTGCGCAGGCGTTTTTGCACACATTACAAGTGCAATTAAAAACGAGCCGCATTGTTCATTATGCATCATTCCGCCCAATTTCGGCAAATTTTCTTTGGTTTTTTTAAAAAAACCGCCGCAAAAAAGAGTATCCGGCCCTTGCGCGCCAATTTCATATGCATTTTGATTTGTTATCGTAATTTTAGCAAGTTTTTGTGCTGTACGTGCAATACGTATATGTGTGTATGCCTCTGCCATAAGCGTTTTCCTTTACAGTGTTTTTTCGAAAATTATTCTGGGCGCACCATTTGGTAAAATTATGCCGCCACACTCGATAAACCCATTGTTTACTAGCATTTTTTGCATGTTAATATTGTCTTTGTGTGTATCGCTTTTCAAACTAAAAGCACCCTTTTGTTTGCACATTTCACAAGTAAAGTTTACAATTTGCCCAGCAATACCTTTGCCTTTGTGCGCGCCGCTAACCGCAATGCGGTGCAATACACCATATTTTTTGCCGCTTATTAGCCATTCGCCGTTTGCCGGCTTACCCTCGTAAGTTTCATCTTTTTGCACATCTGCCATGAAGGTTGCAACAATTTCATCGTTTATTTTTGCAACATACCACGCTTTGTTTTTCATGTCTTCGTTTAAATCTATTTCGTTTGGGTAGCCGTTTTCATCTTGCCACTGGTTAATATTTTGCAGTTTGAAATAAGTTTTTGCCTCGTTTAGTATTTGAAGTGCGGCAAGCATATCTGCACTTGTGCCAAGTTTAATTGTAATTTGCATTATAATATTCCTTTTTAATTTAGTTTAGAAGCCAGGAGATAATACGAAAACGTTTTTATTTAGCAAAAGCCTTACTTCGGTACACTTTTTTGTTTTAGACTTTTGGCGGTATAAAAAATTCTTTGAACCTATTTTGCGCAAATTTTGTGCTAGGCCGGCAGACGAGCGAGTAATACTTACCCGTATTGCGAGCGAGAATAACACAACATAGCACATAAAGTTTACAAAATAGGCGTGTTTGGATTACTGCCTACCAGTTAATTGCTAACGGCAAAATAAAATTAACTATTTTTTTATATTTTGCATGGTGGCATTTTTTTAATATAAAGCTCTTAAAGTCTTCATATTCGCCAAAGGTAAATGAGTTTTTTAAAACATAAATTGCAATAGTTCGGTTATCTGTTAAAATAAACATATCTTTTGCTTCTAAAACCTCGGAAATTTGCATGTAAACCAGCGATTTTTTCTCGTTATCGTATATTGAACGTATATTATCGCCAAATTGCAATGTGCGGTTAGGTGTTTTTGTGCCCTCTTGTTTTATTAAGGTTTTTTGCAAGCTTTTAAGGCTTAAAACGGGCGAAAAAAGTATGCTTGAAAGCATTAGAATTACACATAAAACAAACATTAAAAGCGAAGTTGCGGCTGTTGGCGGAATTGCAGAATATACAGCGTATCCAAGCGCTACGCACATAATAATTAAACTGCGCCAACGGCGTTTTCGCAAAATTGTATATTTTAAATATTTTAATAAATTTTCGTCGGTTACGGTATATCTGTTTTCAAAGTTAAAATCCATTATTTCTCGCTTTCTTTGAAGTTTTTTGTGAAATCTTTGTTTAATATTATATCAATTCTATTATGTTGTGTCAATTTGCAAAAGCTTTTAATAAAACGCATAAAAACAATGATATTCACAATAAATTAATAATATTTCATTAAAATATTATTGTAATAAAATTTCGTACAGTATATAATAAAATAAAAACTATAATCGGAGGAATAAAATGAATTTTCAAGAAGCTTTAGACGCATTTAGAGCACATCAAAATAAAGAGCATGCCTTTGGCCATGCAGTTAGGCTTTTACATTTCGATTCTGAAACAATTATGCCAAAAGGGGCGTTTGAAAACTTTGGCCAAACCATGGGAATATTAAGCGAAGAGATGTATAAATTAAGCGTTTCGCCACAGCTTACACAAATTATTAATGTTTTAAAAGAAAACAAAGAGCAACTTGATAAACAAACACAAAAGGAGTTAAGCGAAGTTATTAAAGACCGCGAGAAAATTGAAAAAATCCCGATGGATGAATTTGTGGCATATAATATTTTACGTAACAAAGCACATTTAGATTGGCTTAACGCCAAAAGCGAAAACAATTATGAAATTTTTAAGCCCACGCTTAAAGAAATAATTGAATATCAAAAACGTTTTGCAAAATACGTAAACCCTAACGAGGAAAATATATACAACACAATGTTAGATGATTTTGAGCGCGGCTTAACAACGCAAATTGCAGATGAGTACTTTAGCAAATTAAGGGCAGCGCTTGTACCTTTAATTGCAAAAATTAAAGAAAAAAACCCACCAAACACCGAATTTTTAACAAGGTTTTATCCAGAGCAAGGCCAACGTGAACTAGCACAATATTTAATGGGTGTTTTACAATTAAACAAAGAAAACTGCATTTTAGCAACAACCGAACACCCGTTTGAAACCAATTTTTCTAATAAAGATGTGCGTATCACCACGCATTTTTACGAAAACAATATTGCCAGCAGTTTTTACAGCGTTGTGCACGAGGGCGGGCACGCAATGTATGAACTCAACACGGCAGACGAGCTTACAAGAACGGTTTTAGCAAACGGCACAAGCATGGGCGTGCACGAGAGTCAATCGCGTTTTTGGGAAAATATGGTAGGCCGTTCGCTTGAATTTATAGAATTTGTGTTCCCCAAAATGAAAGAAATTTTCCCAGAGCAATTAAGCGATGTTACAGCAGAAGATTTTTACAAAGCGGTTAATACGGCAATACCCAGCCTTATTAGAATAGAGGCAGACGAGCTAACATATTCTATGCATATTATGATACGTTATGAAATTGAAAAGAAAATAATGTTAGAAAACGCAGACATAGATGAACTACCCGCAATTTGGAACAAGCTATATAAAGAATATTTAGGCATAGATGTTCCAAACGACGCAAAAGGTGTATTGCAAGATGTTCATTGGTCGGGCGGCATGTTCGGTTATTTCCCAAGTTATTCTATTGGCAGCGCATACGCCGCACAAATTGCGCACTTTTTAAATAAAGAAGTTGATATAAACAGCCAAATTAGAAAAGGCGATATTAAACCCGTTGCAAATTGGCTTAAAGAGCATATATACAAATACGGTAAAATGCTAACACCTGCCGAAATTATACAAAACTGCTGTAAAGAAGATTTTAATGCAGATTACTATGTGAATTATCTAACAGAAAAGTATACAAAATTGTATAATTTATAATAGAATTATTATATATTTAACGCGAGAAATCGGCTTTAATAAGCAATGTGATTTCTCGCGTTTGGCGTTTTATGCGTTTAATGCACAAAAATATTGTTTTTAAAGCACAACAATGTTTTTTTGATAAAACATATACTTTTCAAAATAAAAAAAATATAGTATAATATAGTGTGAGGTAATATTATATGTTGTTTTCGCATAATGGGGGTGAGCTGCTTTGACGAATGATGTAAGTGCAATTATGCGCACGCATAATTTTACAGGTTGCAGAATATTGGTTAAAAATGCAAACGATGAAAGTCAATCTTTTGGTAGCGAAATTACAGAACACAATAAAGCGTATCAGAGCATTGTTGTTAAATTAATAGATGATATCAACTGGGAATTAAGCCAACTTATAATAATTGTTTTTTCCGAGGGTAAAATCTTTCAATTTAGCGGAAACGCAAGAAAAGTTGCAACATCCGCCAACACATTTGAAATTGCGGTTTTTAAAGCAGCACAAAAAGAAGATAGAACAGAACAGCGATTTGCGGTTGATATTTGTGCCGATATAAAGGCGGTTTTAATTGATAGCACTTTAATTTTTCTTAATAAACCTTTACAAGTTAAAATTTTAAATGTAAGCACTAAAGGCATAATGTTCGAGGGCATGTCAGGGGCTTTTCAAAAAGGCGATGTTTTTCGCATAAGTGCCGTTGCAATGGATACAAACACGGTGTTTAATGTGAAAATAGTAAGAAGAAGAAACACAGATTTACTAACCATGCAATATGGGTGCAAACTTGTTACAATTAATGAGGGAAGTGGCGAAAATGCAAGATAAAAATACAAAACTTATTCCCATAGCTTACGATTATCTTTATGCCGGCATGCGTGTTCTAGACGATATTTATAATTATAACGGCAAAATTGTGCTTATCCGCAAAGATGATATTCTTGATGAAATAAAGCTAAAAAAACTAAAAAACTTTAACTCTGAAAGAAGAAATATAAAAGTTAAAATTAACACATATAATTCCTTGCGTGAAAACAAAGCGGTTTCACAGGCGCTTCAACTTGAAAAGCTTGAAAATGATACAGGGTACGGTGAAGTTAAACAAAGTGTAAACTCTTTTTTAGTGGAAACAAAATACTCAAATAAAGTAGATGAAACAGAAACGAATAACCTTCAAAAAAACATTGTTGAAATATTAAATTCTTCCGATATATCAAAAATTTTTGAATGCATAAACTCGCCTTACCCGGTTGATGAATACTTGCAACACCATTGCACAAATGTAAGCTTAATAAACGGAATAATAGCCCAATGGCTAAAACTTGATGTTAAACAAGCAAAAGAACTTATTTTAACAGGCATGTTGCACGATATAGGCAAAACAAAAGTAAACCAGGATATTTTAAACGCACCCAGAAAATTAACAAGCGAAGAATTCGAGCATATTAAACAGCATTCACAATTTACATACGAGCTTTTAAATTCGAATGAGGCTTTTTCGGAAAATGTAAAATTGGGTGCGCTTTATCATCACGAGAGAATTGACGGCACGGGTTACCCCAATAGGTTAAAGGGCGATGAGATACCGCTTTATGCTAAAATAACCTCAATTTCCGATGTTTATGATGCGCTTGTATCACGCCGCTGCTATAAAAACGAGCAAAGCGCACTTAGCGTTTTAAATATGATGAGCAAAGGCGAAGTGGGCACATTTGATAGCTTCCTTTTAAGTGTGTTTTTACAAAACATGCCAAACAAATTTTTAAACAAAAATGTGCTTATGAACGACGGAACAATTGCAAAAATACGCTTTATACTGCTTAATGATATAGAGCACCCGGTGCTTGATATCGACGGCGAAATTAAGCAAGCAAATAGCGAGTGGAATTGCGCAAGAATTTTAACAGACGAAAATTAACTAGGCTTAAATTTTTGCATATTTATACATTGCTTTGTGCTGGCTTTTAGTTAAATTACATTCGTTAAATAACGTTAAAAAGCTGTGCAATATATAGTAGGTTTAGTAAAACAAATTGAAAAAACGGGGTGAAAAGGCATGTATACAATTGCATTGATAACTGCAACAAGGGCAGAATACGGCCTTTTACGCCCTGTGATAACGCTTTTTGAAAAAAGCGAGCATTTTAATTTGCAATTAATCGTTACAGGCGCACATTTATGCGAAAAATTTGGCAACACGGTACAGCAAATTGAAGATGACGGCTTTGAAATTTATAAAAAAATTGATATTTTAAAATTCGGAACGGCAACAAATTATGCTATTTCAAAAACAATTGCATATACAATTAACGAGTTTACAGAATTGTTTAAAGATAAAAACACAAGGCCGAGTGCCCTTTTGGTGCTTGGCGATAGATATGAAATTTTTGCAGCATGTACAGCTGCGGCGGCGTTTAACATACCAATAATACATATAAGCGGCGGCGATGTTACAAAAGGCTCGCAAGACGATTATTACAGGCATTGTATAACTAAAATGGCGGCTTTGCATTTTCCCTCGTGTAGTGAATACGCAAACAGGCTTATAAAAATGGGCGAAAACCCAAAATTTGTGCACAATGTTGGCGGCCTTGGCGATGAAAATTTGCGCAAACTTGAACTTTTAAGCGAAAAAGAGCTTTCAAACAGCATTAATTTTAATGTTAGCAGGCCTTTTTTATTAATTACTTACCACCCTGAAACAACAGGCGATGCATTGCCCGAAACACAATTTAATCAATTGCTTTTTGCGCTTAAAAAAATTGATATAGCGTGTATTTTTACAAAAGCTAACGCCGATGCCGGCGGCGATGTTATAAATAAGCTTATAGATACCGCCTGTGAAAACAATAAAAATTACATAAGTTTTAAAAGCATGGGCCTTTTAAAATATATAAGCGCAATGAAATATTGCAGTGCGGTTGTGGGCAATTCTTCTTCGGGTGTTGTTGAAACACCAACTTTTAAAGTGCCTACGGTAAATATAGGCGCACGCCAAGAAGGGCGAATAATAAGCGAAAACATAATTAACTGCAATGCAGACGAAACCAGCATAGCCGCCGCGATAACAAAAGCGCTTTCAAGCGAATTTAAACAAAAAGCCCAAAGCGCAAAAAGCCCATATAACGGCGGCGATACTGCAAAAAAAATACTAATGCAAACGCTTTGTTATTTTCAAAACGAAAACTTTGCAAAGCCTAAAATATTTTACGATGCGTGAGGAAAAATGAATGAGCGAATTTCTAAAAGATTTTGAAAATACCATAATTAAAATAGTTGAAATGCAACTTGAATCACCTCCGAGCATTATTTTAGAAGTTATTCAAACTGCGTTGCGCTTTGTTGTTCTTGGCATGGGAATTGCTGTAATAGCGCTTTTTATTCAAACAATAATAGCGCTTTTTAATAAAAAAACACGTTTACACAGCATACCGCTAGGAATAAGTTTTGCGTTGCTTTTAGGCGCTGTTTTGTGGGTGTTTACGCCGTTTAGCGCAAGCGTGCCCGGCGAAATTGAAACAGGCACATTGCAAGAAATAGTTTATAAAACCAATTTGCAAATTGAAGAGGAAAATGCACAACTTGCCCTTGAACAACAAGCACAACAAGAAGCAACCGCAGAGCAAACTGCCACAGAAGGTGAACAAGAGGTGCAAACAACCGAAGAAACCCTGCCTGAAGACACCGCCGCAGACTTTGGAACAAACGAAAACGATGATGAAAACAGTGAAGAATCGGAAAATGAATTACAGCGCACGGTAAATTCGCAAAATACCTTTACGAGTGAGCAATTAAGTGCGATTGAAGAGATATTAAGCCAAACACAGTGCAAGCGAACATTGCTTAGAAAACTTCCTCAGGAAAACGGGCAAAATATTTCAATAACACTTGATGACGGCACAAAATGGCAAGTTATGCTTTTGCAAAATAACGGCTATGTATATAAAACCGAAACAACAAGTTTTATTCATGTTATAGAGGAATATGATGCGTTTTATAACGAATTGCTAGCGGCGCTAAGTTAAAATAACTGTAAAACTTTATTGCAGCTTGCAAACAGAAAAAACCTTGCTAAGTGCTTGAAGAATGCCAAAAGAAAAAGCAAAGTTAATTTTTATTGTAATTTTTAAATTAGAGAAATCTGTTTTACATTCGGCTTAAAACATGTGAAAATAAAGGGGCATTAAAAATGAATTTCAGTGAGGAAAAACATATATTAATCGTTGGGCTTGGCAGTATGGGCAAGCGCCGTGCACGCCTTATAAAAAACATTTGTGAAAATGTGAAAATTACAGGGATAGATAACACAAAACAGCGCAGAGAAGACGCATTGCTTTTGGGGTTTAATGCCGCTTACAGCAGCATTGAAAAAGCGTGTGAAAAAGGCAATTATACCGCGGCTTTTGTTTGTACGGCGCCGGTTACTCATGCCAAAATAATAAACGAGCTTTTAGATAATAACCTTAATGTTTTCACAGAACTTAATTTAATTAGCGATGATTACGATAACCTTATAAACAAGGCAAAAGATAAAAAATTATGCCTGTTTTTATCAAGCACAATGCTTTACAGAAAAGAAACACAATTCATTAAAAATGAGATAAATGCGTTTAATAAAAAAGTAAATTATATCTATCACATAGGGCAATATTTGCCGGATTGGCACCCGTGGGAAAATTATAAAAACTTTTTTGTGGGCGATGCGAGAACCTCAGGCATTAAAGAGATATTCGGCATTGAATTACCATGGCTTTTAGATGCCTTTGGCGAGGTTGAAAGCATTATGGCAACAAGCGATAAAATTTCCGCGCTCGATTTGCCTTATGATGATAGTTATTATGTAATATTGCGCCATAAAAATGGAACAAAAGGTATTTTAGCGGCAGATGTTGTGTGCCAAAAACCCGTAAGAAATTTTGAGCTTTTTGGCGAGGGATTGCATCTTTTTTGGGAGGGTAGCCCAACATCACTTTTCAAATATAACGAAAAAGCAAAAGAAAAACTTCCAATTAACACCTATTCAAACATAGAACATGATAATAGATATAGCGATAATATAGTTGAGAATGCATATGTCGATGAAATTATCAATTTTTTTATGGTTTTAAATGGCGAAGAGCAGCCGCTGTGGTGCTTTGAAAAAGATAAAATTGCCTTAAATCTAATTGAAGAAATAGAGCAAAAAGCAAAGGGGGCAAAGCAATGAGCACATTGCAAAGCAAAAAAGAATTAAAAGTGCTTTTTGTTGGGCTTGGAAGCATAGGTTCACGCCACTTAAAAAACATAAGCGAAACAGCAAAACAAAATAGCATTAATTTAACGGTGCACGCACTTAGAAACTCACTGCAAAAACAACTTTCAGGTGAAATTAGCGTGCTTGTGAACCACGAGTTTTGTATGGATAATTTAGCGGATAATTTAAACAACAATGTGATTTACGATATTGTTTTCATAACAAACCCAACTATAAAACACTATGAAATTATGTGTTTGCTTAAGAATAACACAAACTGCTTTTTTATTGAAAAACCTATATTTGAAAGCACTGTATACAACTTAAAAAATTGTATAAACGAGGGGCAAAAAGCATATATTGCTGCGCCCATGCGCTTTTGCAAAACAATGCTTGAACTAAATAAATTAATGCCCGCTTTAAAAGTTTACAGCGCAAGGGCAATATGCTCATCGTATTTGCCAAGTTGGCGAAAAAATGTGGATTACCGTGACATTTATTCGGCAAAAAAAGAGCTTGGCGGCGGCGTTGATATTGATTTAATTCACGAGTGGGATTATTTAACACAGTTGTTCGGTATGCCAAAAAAAGTTTTTACATTAAACGGAAAATACAGCCATCTTGAAATAAATTCTTGCGATATAGCAATATATATTGCGGAATTTGAAAAAAACTTGTGCGAGCTACATTTAGATTATTTTGGCAGAGATTATAAGCGTGTTTTAGAGCTTTATTGTGAAAATGGCACAGTTGTTGCAGATTTTGGCGCAGGAACATTAAGCCTTGAAAACGGGCAAGTTATAAATTGCAACGAAGATGTGAATTGCCGCTATATGCGTGAAATGGAATATTTTTTAGAGTATTACTTTTCACAAAAAACGCAAAGCCAAAATTCGCCAAAACAAGCTTATAATGTGCTAAAATTGGCCTTGGGCGAATTTTAAATTACATAATACGGAGAAAACAATGAAAAATGTGCTTATAACAATATGCGGCCGTGCAGGCAGCAAAGGCTTTAAAAACAAAAATTTGTTAACTTTTGCAGGGCGTGAGTTAAGCTATTACAGCCTAGCCGCCGCAGAACTTTTTATTAAACAGCGTGAAGATTTAAACATAGATATGTGCCTTAATACAGACAGTGATATTTTAGTAGAGCGTGTTTTAAAACACTCGCCAAACACATATGTTTTACCGCGCCCAATAGAGCTTTGCGGCGATATTGTGCCCAAAATGCCGGTTTACCAAAACAGCGTAAAACGTATGGAAGAAAAACTTAATAAAGTTTACGATTATGTTATAGATTTAGACATAACAAGCCCTTTGCGCCAAGCGCAAGACATAAACGGCGCAGTTGAAGTAAAAGAAAGCCGCCCGGATTTAGAAGTAATTTTTTCGGTTACAAACAGCAGAAGAACGCCATATATGAATATGGCAAAATTAGTTGGCGACCACGTGGAAAAAGTTATAGAACACAACAATACCGCGCGCCAACAAACCCCTGTGGTATACGATATAAATGCCTCTATATACGTGTTCGAACGCAATTTTTTAATTGAAAACCAAACGGGCTTTATATGGGACGCAAAGTGCGGAATTTACACAATGTTCGACACGGGAATTATAGATATAGACAGCGAAGAAGATTACGAGCTTATGCAGGCAATTGCAATGCACCTTTATAAATCAAACAGTAATTTTGCGCAAATAAGAGATGCAATAAAATTAAAATAAAGGTAGGCTTTTATGTATACAAGCAGTGAAAAGTTTCATTTACATTCGGCAAAAAAATATTTGCAATATATAGAATCTGAATATATTCGCGCATTTAAATGCGAGGAATTTGCGCAACTTGTGCAGTATAATTATGCGGTTTTAAAAAGCACAAAAAACACAAAAGAAGCAATAAACGAGGCACAAAAATTTTTATTGCAAAATAATAAACAAGGTATTGTTTGCTTTCATAGCTCGCCCGATTCGCTTAGGATTATGGAGGCTAAAACTGCCTTTGAGCAAAATAATTTTAAAGTGCAAACGTATTACACAAGTTATTACGAACAAACAGCAAAGCCAAACAATAATATAAAGCTAATAAATTGTAAAATTGAAATAAAAGAAAATGCGCAAACAAAACAAGAGCATGCCCTTTTGAAATATGCGTTTAACACAAGCGAAAATGCAAACGCCGCTTTGCAATTAAAACTGCAAAATGGCGCAAAATTATTTTTTGCGTATAATAAAGCGGGCGTGCCAATTAGCGTTTGCATGGGCGAGGGCTATGCAAGCGCTTTTTGCATAAGCGATGTTTACACGCCTTTGCCTTGCCGTAGGCAAGGCTGTGCAAGCGCTGTTGTAAATGCCGCTGTGCAATATGCAAATAAAAACGGTTACAGGGAAATATTTGCATATTTACACGATAGAAAATACAAAAAATTATTCGAACAATTTGGTTTTCGAGGCAAGCAAATTGAATGTTACTGGGCATTTAACAGCGAGCAAATACAAAATTTGCCGCCGCTTTATTGAAAAAGCCAAAACTATCCAATAGCGCAAACATTAAAAAATGCAATATGTATAAATGCTAAGCTTTTACTGTTTCGGAAAACTTGTTTTCACCTAATTTGAAAAAAATATGCAATTATGGTATAATATTATGTAATTATTTACTATAATTATATAGCCGGGATAATTTTTACGCTTTATGTTTTGTTTATTATGCAATAAAACAGGCTTGAAAATTATATAATAAACAAATCTCATAAATTAATTATAGTAGGCATGTTTGGATGATATCGGCTTATGGCAGAGCAATGTCACCCTGCGGAATGGAGTTATAATGAAACCGTTAATCAAAATTATAAAAAGTATATTTTTTGTTTTTTTTGTGTTGCTAATCTCGTTTATGGCAATTGGCGGTGCGCTTTATTATCACTACACAAGTGTAGATGCAGATATTTACCCTGAAGTTGAAATTAGCATAAACGGCCAAACTCCGCCCGCAACAAAAAGTGTTGAATGGCATACGCCTGTTTTTGGCGGATATATGTATAAAGATTATTTTACCAGTAGCAACAACAGCATTGCCGCAAGCGAGCTTTTATTCACAACAGCAAATATTACAATAAACATACCGGCGGAATATAGCGCACAAATTACTGTGAAAGATGATGTTGGCGTTGAAATTAATGCCGCACAAGAGCCGGGCGTGTGGAACGCACTTATGACGAAAAACGGCGTATATACATATAAAATAATACTTAGCCGCCCACAAACACAAAATACACCTTATGGAACATTTACTTTCGAGGGTTCTTTCACCGTAAATGTCGAGCCGAAAATTCAAATATCATCTACAAATGTAACACAAGGCGATGTAATAAATATAGTTGTTTCGGGCATTGGCGATATTCAAATGCCCACAATGCAACAAAATATTGCAAATGCTTATTTTGCGAAAGACGGCCAAAATTATACAGCACACATACCCGTGGGTTACCTTGTTAATCCGGGCACATATAATTTAAGCATAACAACAAACGGAACAGCTGTAAACGAAGTTATAACGGTAAATGCTGCCGAATTTGGCAGGCAAGATTTAACCATTAGCTCTTCAACGGTTGCCAGCACAAGCGGTGCGGCGCAATTACAAGCATACCGAGACGCTATCTATCCGCTTTATGAAACCTATGACGACGTAATTTATTGGACGGAACCTTTTATTAAACCGGTTGATGGCGATAAAATTAACACAGAATACGGTATTTACCGCTACACAAATGGTTCTTCTTATGCCGAGCGCCACGCAGGGCTTGATTACGACGGAGAAAAAGGCGATAACATTTACGCGGCAAACACAGGGCGTGTTGTATATGCAGAATTTTTAGATGTTACAGGCAACACAATTGTTATAGAGCACGGCGCTGGCCTTAAAAGTTATTATTTCCACTTAGATGAAATTTATATTAACAGCGGTGATATGGTTACAGTGGGCGATGTTATTGGCGCAATGGGAACCACGGGTTACTCAACGGGCGACCATTTGCACTATGAAGTTCGCATAGCGAATATAAGCATTAACCCCCACACACTTATAGATAAAACATCGGGAATTTACGCAAGAGGATAAAAAAATTACAAGCATTACCCAAGGGAGATTATATGGCAAAAAACAATGAAAAAATAAAAGATGTAAACGAAAATAAAGCAGCAAACGAAAATAACGCTGCGAGCGAAAATAAAGCGGCTGATACTAACACCGCCGTGCATGATGATAATGTAAAAAGCACAGCCGAGCAAAACGCAAACACAATACGGAGCGATAAAAAAAATATTGCCGCTGAAAATAATAAACAAGATAAAAAAGCCAAAGCAAAAGGCAATATGAAAACCAATGCTCAAAAGAAAATTGTTCAAGCTGCAAAAAAATTACAACGTGCCGAAAACGAAAGCGCATTAATTTACAAAAATGCAAGAAAAGGCCTTGTAATAAATGCACTTGGGCAATGGCTTTACGAGCTTGGCTTTGAATTAGAATATACAGCGCTTCGCTTTTACAGAGTTTTTTATTATATATTTAGCACGTTATTGAAAACAATTCAATTGCTGTTTTTGGCGCTGCTTCGCCCTTTGCTCTCGTTTGTTAGGGGGATACTGCGTGATTTAATAGCGCCTTTCACAAGCCTTTTTAAGGCTATAATAAAACCTAAAAAGCAAACGAAAAAAGCCTCTCAAAATACTAAAAAAGAATTGACAAGCGTTTTATTTCAATGGCTAAGTTACTTGCTTCCTGTTGGAGGCGCGGCAATTTTAGGCTTAACCGTTTATTTTAGCCTTTCAACGCCTTATGCGCTTGCGGCAACGCAAGATGGCGTTTTGTTTGGATATATCGAAAACGATACTATATGGGATGCCGCCGAAAAAACGGTTGAAGCCCGTGTAAATGCCGCAAATGATAGGCAAAGTTTAGAAATAACACCAACCTTTACATTAATTTCAACGCAAGATGAAGAAATGCTTAGCGTTGCGCAATTGGCCGATAGAATTATAGAGGAAAGCAGCGACCAAATAGGTGAAGCAACAGGCGTTTATGTAAACGAAAGCTTGGTTGGTATTAGCATTAACAAAGCTGAACTGCAACAAATTTTGGATGATGTTATGGAGCAAGAACAAAGCCTTTACCCCGATGCACGAATTAGCTTTACTAATGATATTCGCCTTGAAGATGGCCTTTATTACACCGAAAGTATAACCGATGCCTTGCAAGTGCAAAACACTTTAGAAGGAAACAATTATTTACAAACACAAATAATTATTACACAAACAAGAACAGAGGAAATTCCTTTTGAAACACAAACCGAAGATAGCGATTTATACTTCACAGGCACAAGCATAATTTCGCAATCCGGCATAAACGGCATAAAAGAAATTACCGAAGATGTTAGTTATATTAACGGCGTTGAAGTTAATAGGGTATTTTTAAGCGAGGCTGTTACACAAGAGCCACGCACACAAATTACGCTTAACGGCACAAGGCAAAACGTTGCAGGCGCGGGTTCTTTCGAGGGCGATATAATGCTTGGCAGTGGCACATTTATTTGGCCTGTTGCCACTTATACCATGACAACCACGGAATTTGGCGGCTACCACCGCGGTCTTGACATTGCAGCCCCATTAGGCACGCCAATTTATGCGTGCGACACGGGCACGGTTACAGAGGCAGGCTACCATGGCAGTTGGGGTTATTATGTGCTTATAGACCACGGCAATGGTTTTTCAACCAGATATGCACATTGCTCACGGCTTGATGTTGCACCAGGCATGAATGTGCAGCAAGGCACACAAGTTGGCCTTGTTGGTAATACTGGATATTCTTTCGGAAACCATTTGCATTTGGAAATTATGATAAACACTGTGCCGGTAAACCCAAGGGGCTATGTTGCACAGCCGTAAAGTGTATTTGTTAAAAAGCAATACAGTTAAATGAATAAGTAACAGTTGATTAAAATGAAAAACTATGTGTTTTTTGCAAATTTTATACAATTTATTTTGTAATAGCTAACAAACCAAAGCGGCATATTTTATATGCCGCTTTGGTTTAAATTTAAAACATGCCTATTAATACTTATAGCCAATTGATTTAAACCGCTACAGTTTTTTAATAAATTGGCTTGTATAGCAATAATTTAAACATTAAATACTAGTTATTTAACTTTATAAATGTAATAATTTGTAATTTGTTTTTTGTTGAAATATTGTTGGTTTTTTTGTATAATATTAAAAGGATTGCACCGTGTTTTCACGTGCAAAATATATTTTAAACGCGAAAGGAAGAATAAAATGAAAAAACTTATTAGCATAATATTAACTCTTGTTGTATGTGTTACACTGTTTGCTGCTTGCGGTGGCACCGGCACATCTACAACGGCAGAGCTTGCACTTATCACAGATATCGGCACTATTGATGACAAATCTTTTAACCAAGGCGCATGGGAAGGCCTTGTAGCTTATGCAGAAGAGAATGATGTTTCACATCAATATTACCAACCAACAGAAAAAACACACGATGCTTACTTATCTTCAATAGATTTGGCTGTGGAAAACGGTGCAAAACTAATTGTAACGCCCGGTTTTTTATTTGAAACAGCTATTTTTGCCGCACAAGATGCATACCCTGAAGTTACATTTGTACTTTTAGACGGTGCACCTAACGATGGCGATTGGGACGCAGGCCCAACATACCACACAGCAGATAACACAGTTGCTATTTTCTATGATGAAACACAAAGCGGTTTCTTAGCAGGCTATGCAGCTGTTAAAGATGGCAACACAAGCCTTGGTTTCATGGGCGGCATGGCTGTTCCGGCAGTTGTACGCTTTGGCTATGGCTTTGTGCAAGGCGCAGAATATGCGGCACAAGAGCTTGGCCTTGAAGAGGGCAGCATTTCTATGAAATACCACTACACAGGCGCTTTTGAAGCTTCACCCGAGGCACAAACAATGGCAGCTTCTTGGTATACCGATGGCACCGAAGTTATCTTCGCATGCGGCGGCGCTGTAGGTAACAGCGTTATGGCTGCAGCCGAAGAGGCAGGCGCAAAAGTTATCGGCGTTGACGTTGACCAATCAGGCGAGAGCGATACAGTTATCACATCGGCTATGAAAGGCCTAGGCGCATCTGTTTATACATCTATTGAACAATTCTACGCAGGCACATTCCCCGGCGGACAAACACAAATATTTGACGCAGCAACAGAAGGCGTTTCAATTGCAATGGATACAGCTAAATTCGATTCATTTGCACAAGCAGATTACGATGCAATTTTCGACATGCTTGTTAACGATACAGACGGCATTTCAAGCGGGCTTGTATCAGAGGGCGACGACGTTATGATTACAACAAGCGCAATTGAATTAAGCGCAGTTGTTATGGATGAAATTGCGTAATAGCTAATTTTAAAGGGCTCTTTTTCAATAGTTGAAATTAACCCGAAAAACAAAAAATTACAATCGGTAGCATCAAGCTACCGATTGTTTTTTAGTTATATCAATTTTTTATGAAATATTTGTAGAGCATATTTGCTTTTCGTCAATGGTTTTTGGATAATCCTATTTTATCGAATTGTTGCTAACTATGCTCTACTTTATGTTTTTTATATGCTCTACTTTTTATTCTAAGATTTATTATAAAACAGTTTTTTGCTGTGTTATGCGTCCAAAATTTCCTCGCATATTTTATCAAGCATTATTAATGCGCGTGGTAAATGGAAAGGGCCTTTAAATGTGCTGCCTTTTGTTGTGGGCTCTGTGGGCTTACCATCGCGCCTTAAGTAGCCGTACCATTCGCCGTATTTTTCATCTACAAAATATTTTTTGCAATAGTTTACACATAACTCAAGGCTATTTAAATATTTTTCGTCTTTAGTGTCTCT
Organism: uncultured Bacteroides sp.; assembly: GCA_964369495.1. Classification (GTDB taxonomy): domain Bacteria; phylum Bacillota; class Clostridia; order Oscillospirales; family Ruminococcaceae; genus Ruthenibacterium. The sequence goes on from CAYJGM010000001.1 coordinate 23,946, forward strand.
ATATGCCATAGCGCATGAAATTAACATTTCGTTATGCGGCCACCATAATTTCATGTCATGTTCATATGCCTCTGTGGGTTTGCCTAAACAATCGGTAAAATAAAGCAGGCCCTCATATTCTTTATCCCAACCTATATTAATGCTATCATCAAGCATTTTTAAAGCCATTTTATGCGTGGTTTCATCCTTAGTTCTGTTTGCAAAATCCATCATAAACCATGCACATTCTATTACGTGCCCGGGGTTTACAATTCTTCCCACTGTAATGTCGGGCCAAAATTCGCCGCTTTCTCCCACGTTTTCCAACGTGCAATTAAGATCTTCTTTATAATGGTATTTTATTATTTTTTCAACGCATTCCTTTGCTCTTTTAATATATTTATCTTTGTTTTGCACATCTGCGTCCATCATTACACAGCTTAAATTTAAATATATCATAGGGTCTGCAAGGCTTCTGCCGCTTCTTGTTGATGGTATACCCTTAGGGCCCATACCCACAGGGTCTTTAATTAAATTATTATTTAAATCGTAAATTAAATCATATGTTTTTTTTGCTCTTTCAATGTAAATATCTTCGTTTGTAAGCATATAATATTCCGCATTCGCAATTGTGTAAAAACCCTCGGAAAAATTATACCTTCTTTGGCGAAGCGGTTTGCCTTCTTTTGTTACTTGAAAATACATTCTGCCGCCTTTTTCAGCGTTTATGCAGTTACTTTGCATAAAATCTAGGCACGATTTTGATATGCTTTTCCATTCTTCTTTTTCGCCGTAAACATTGCATAGTTTGGCAAATGTCCATGCAGTTCTTCCTTGCATCCACACGGATTTATCGGTAGAATATATTTCGCCCTTTCTATCAAGGCAAGTGAAAATGCCACCATTAACCTCATCTATTGCGTTACTGCTCCAAAAACTTTCACATAAATCCAATTGGGTTTTAGCCCAAAGTTTAATGCTTTCAATTTTATTGTTTTCCATATAAAATATTTCCTTTACAAGTAATTATACTTTACAGATGTTTTTTTGAAAGTGATTTTAAGATTTTCCGCTTGAAGCTTTCGCTTTTTTCAGGGTTTCTTTTGCTGTATTCCGCAAAAAGCAAATCTAAAACAAATAATTGCGCTATTCTGGCATTTACGCTTCCCATGTGCTTCGGTGGTTCGATAGAGCCGCATAAAAGCACAATATCGGCTTTTAAAGCACCGGGAGAGCGTGGATATCTGGTTATCAAAACTGTTTTAACATTGTTTTTTTTATTAATTTCAATTAGCTCTAAAAGTTCTCTTGTCGAGCCTGAATATGAAAAAGAAAGCACAATATCGTTTTCATTTAAATTGCTGGCA
>CAYJGM010000001.1:25340-105232 GCA_964369495.1 uncultured Bacteroides sp.
TTTATTAGCGACATTGATTCGTTTATTGTATCTATATGGCTGTTGCTCACTTCGGTTATTAAGCTATATATATCATCTTTTTCATTCTTTTTGTTTGCGTTTGGGAGGGCTTGCCTAGATGAAGAAAGTGAAGCTAAACCTAATTTAAAGCCATTAAAACCGTCACACCCTATTTTGCGGCAAAATCTTGTAATTGTAGAATCGGCAACGCCGCATGCATCCGAAAGCTCGTTTATAGACATAAATTGTACATCGCTTTTATTGTCTATAATATAATCTGCAACATTTTTTTCAGATTTAGTTAAGTGATAATATTTAAGTGTGATTTGGCTAATAACGTCTTGGTTTGGCATAACTCCTCCTATTAAATTAATCTATTTGCTTCGTTTATTAAATTAACAGCAGTTTGTGCAGCTTTTTTTCCGTTTTCATCTAGTTTTGGCATTGGTTCTCTAACATCGCCAATATTAATATTGTTGTTTATGCGCAAAACTTCTTTAATAACAGAGTACATGCTTGACGTGCTGCCTACCAGTACATTAATAATTTTTAAAAGCTCTTCTTGTAATTGTAACGCTAATTTCAAATTTCCGCAAGAAAAATTTTCATATAGCGCAACATAAAGTTGTGGCATTGCGCCAAATGTTCCGCCTATTCCGCCTACACTTCCCGTGGCAAGGCCGCTTAATAACTGCTCGTCCGGGCCGTTAAAAACCAAAACATCGTGCGAGCGCCATGTGGATATATCCATTGTTGGCATAGAAGAATTTTTAACGCCTACAACATTTTTGTTTTTCTTCATTTCATTTAACAATGTGCCTGTTAAAGCTGCACCCGCAAGTTGTGGTATATTGTATATGAAAAAATCTGTATTAGGTGCAGCCTCGCTTATATCGTTCCAATATTTTGCAACTGCATGCTCAGGCAAACGAAAATAAATAGGTGGTATTGCCGCAATGGCATCTACTTTTAAGCTTTCGGCATGCGCGGCAAGCTCTCTGCTATCGCTTGTATTATTACATGCAACATGTGCTATTATTTTTATATCGCTGCCCTTTTTCTCTTCCATTACCGCTTGCAGAATTTGCTTTCTTTCGTCTACACTTTGGTATATGCACTCGCCCGAAGAGCCGCACGCATAAATACCGTTTACTTTATTATCTATTAAAAATCTAACTAATTGCTTTGTGCGCTCTGTGCTAACTTTGCCGTTATCGTCATAACATGCATAAAGCGCAGGATATATTCCCTTGTAATCTAACATACTAAACCCCTTAACGTAAACTTGTATTTTGTAATTTATAAAATATTAGGTGCTTTTACCCTTTAACAGCACCCATTGTTATGCCTTTAGTGAAATATTTTTGGAATGTTATAAAAACAATAATTATTGGAACTGCCGCTAAAGCCGCACCCGCCATAATCATTCCGAAATCGGTTGCACTTTCCGCTTGCAGTTTTGCAATACCTAAAGAAATGGTTAGTTTTTCTCTTGAATTAAGCATAATTAACTGCATAAAATAATCATTCCAAGTAGATATAAACGTAAATATTGCAAGAGCGCCAACGCCCGGTTTTATCATCGGAAAAACTATTCTAACAAAGGTTAATATTTCGCCTGCGCCGTCAATTCTAGCGGCTTCAAGCATCTCGGTTGGTATACCTTCTGAAAATTGTTTCATTAAAAACACGCCAAAAGGCCAACCAACTATTGGAAGCATTACCGAGGCAAGTGTATCGTGTATGCCCATAATATTCATTTGCCTTAATAGAGGTATTAAAATAACTTGTTTTGGCAACGCCATTGCCGCAACCATTAAGCTGAAAATAATAACCTTACCCGGAAAGCGTTTTTTAGCAATTGCATAGCCACCCATAGAGGCAACTAAACATGTTAAAAGCATTGCGCCTACCGAAATAACAACTGTGTTTAAAAGCCATCTAAAGGCAGGTTCTTCAAAAAGCCTGGTGTAATTATCTAAAGTGGGTTCGTGTGGATACCACTGTACATCGCGCGAGTTTATGGCTTTAGCGTCTTTAAGCGAGCCTGTTAAAATCCAATAAAGCGGAAAAGTAAAAAGCAAAGCTAAAACAGCCATTGATATTGCACAAAAACTTCTATAAACTATATTACCATTATTTTTCATTTTTTTCCACCTTTCTCGCTTGATGCAAGCTTAAATTGCAAAGCAGAAATTAAAGCTATAATTGCCGCCAAAATAATGCCCATTGCATTTCCGTAACCAAAATCGTCTACTCTGAATACATTATAATAAATATAATACATAATAGTTTGTGTAGAGTTATTTGGCCCGCCTGACGTTAGCAATTGTATTAACGCAAAACATTGGAAACTGTTTATTGTTGTTATAACAATAATGTAAAGCGTTGTTGGCATTATGCTTTGCCATTTAATTTTCCAGAAAACTTGCATTTCTGTTGCACCGTCAACTTGCGAGGCTTCTATTAAAGAGGTATCTACATTTCCCAGTGCAGATATATACAAAACTATAGGTTGGCCTATTGATGTTGTGAATAATATCAATATTATACACCATAACGCTGTGCGCTCATCGCCAAGCCAACTAATATTTTTATCTATAACGCCAATAGAGGTTAATACATTATTAAAAAGGCCTGTGTATTGGTTGAACATCCATTTCCAAACAACAGTAACCGCAACCGTTCCTGTAACAACGGGCAAATAGAATATAATTCTGTAAAACGATAGCACTTTGTTGTTCATTTTATAAATTGCTGTGCTAACCCATAATGAAAAAATCATTACAGCGGGAACGCTAACGAAAACAATAATGCCGGTATTGATTAAAGCCCTGATAAAAACAGGGTCGTTAAATGCTTTTATGTAATTGTATAAACCCGCAAATTCAAATTCCGCCGCAGAATAATGGAAAAAACTGTTAAACAAAGCAGAAGCCATAGGCAAAATAACAAATACAATAAAAAACACAAGGCACGGCAATAAAAATAAATATGCCGATATTGCTTCCTTTCGCGCTATAACTTTGCTGCTCTTTAAAGCTAAAGAGCTTTGATTATTTGTGCTCATAATAAACCTCTTTTATAGAATATTGAATAAATTGCTTAGAATAAAAAACAAGGGTAATGCCTACATCAGCCTAAAATATTTAAAGCTTACAGCTTTTGGCTCGATGTAGGCATCGGCCCCTACATAGCTATATTAAATTTATTGCTTTTGCAAATTAGCCTGCCATTGCAGTTTCAACTTTTGTCATATAATTGTCTGCTGCTGTTTGTGGGTCTGTTCCTGAGAACATTTCTTGTAGTAATTCCCACCATGCTGTGCGTTGCTCCGGCCATACAGGTGCTACTTGGTAGTATGGGCCAAGGTTTGGAACGAAAGATGCGTAAACTGCCATTGCCTCTTCGTTTTCAGCGCCTGCATAAACATTGCCGTAAGATGCGCGAACAGGGAAGAAACCTGTAGCCGCTACACTTTTTGGGCCTTGAGTTTCGTCGTCTGCTATAAATTGAATGAATTTCTTTGAAGCTTCAATTTTAGCTTCATCGCCGTTATCGAAAATGCCAAAGCCCCAAATGCCGCCTTGTAGTTCTGCCATACCGTCTTCTGATGGGAAGTTCATAGCAAAAGGTGTGAATTCTGCTTGAGGAGCATAAGTCATTTCGTTTGCTGCATTCCATGCCCATGTAACTGCGCTTGTGCCGTTTGCGAATAATTGCAATTCTTCAGCCGCTGCAATAGATGCATCGCTGCTTAGTGCACCGCTTGTTACCATGTCGTTAATTAATGTTAGGCCTTCAACCATTTCAGCTGAGTTAATTGTGTAAGCTGTGTAATCTTCGTTTGTGTATGTGCCGTTGTATAGGTTGCTAACAAGTGCCCTTGTTCCTTGGTCGCCACCTTGGCCGCCGCAGTAAACAATACCGGGTGTTTGAATTAAACCGCTGTCGCGAACAGCTTCCATAGCCATAACAAAATCTTCTGTTGTCCAAGAGCGTGTTTCTTCATCTATGTATTGAAGTGCGCCTGCTTGTTCAAATACTTCATAGTTAATAGCCATTGAGTGCGCTGTTGTTACCATTGGGTACTCATAATATGCGCCGTCAGAAGCCATACAAGCATCAAGAGCAGCTTGTGAAACGCCTGCTATATCAGCAGCTGTTTCGTCTGTGATCATGTCGCTTAAATCAACCATGAAACCGTTTTTGCCCCAGTTTGCTACTAAGCGCTCAGGGCCTTCCATGATAATGTCAGGCGCTGTGCCGGCTTCAATAGCCGCTGTAACTTGTGCATCGCCGTTAGCATAATCAAGTAATTCATGTTTTACAGTAATTTCAGGGTACATTGCATTAAAATCTGCAATAAAGCCTGCAACTGTGTCTGCATCGCCAAAACCACCTATTGGGAATGACCAAAATGTAATTTCAACAGGTGCGCTTGCCGGTTCATCTGTTGTTGCCGGCTCTTCTGTTGTTGCCGGTTCCTCTGTTGTTGCCGGTTCCTCAGCCGGGCTACCACAAGCGGCAAACATTCCTAATGCCATAATAAGTGTTAGTAATAATGCTAAATACTTTTTCATAAAGTGTGTCCTCCTAGTTAATTCTATTTGTGAGATTATTAATCTCATCTTGCCAATATTGTAACAAGCATATAGCATAAAGTCAACATATTTTTGAAAATAATTTTCTTTTTGTTTAAAATGTAGAATTTATTTTCACATTTTTGTCGTTATAGCCATAATACTATTTATGTATTTTTTAGCGATAATTTAACCTTATAATATACTTTATTTAATAGAGCAATAAAATTCATCAAAAAAATACAATTGATTTTTCCCGCTTAGTTGTTGGCTATAAGGAAAAATTATTATTATTTGGCATAATTATATGGGTGTTTTTTATTAATGCAAAAATTCTTAATAAAAATTTTTGCATTATATGGGCAAGTAAATTCATTTTTTATTACGTTTTATATCATTTTTGATGTATGTATGTGTTTTTTTTGCATAATAAATACTGTTTTAAGCATATTTTTTTAAAAAAAAATAAAAATTTTTTTTAAAAAAATTAAAAAAATATCACTAAATATCAAAAAAATGCAAAAAAACATCGAAAAACGTATAAAATTAAGCAAAAAAACTTATTGTATGTAACCAAAATGCAACCTTAGCGTGATATAATACAATTACGAAGTTCGAAAAAGGCTAGAATATCAAGCAAAATGCATAGGCAAAAAAAGTTTTGAAGTATTTTATTCATGTAACCGAAATGCAACCTTTATATGATATAATACATTCAAGATGTAAATTTCAAAGCGTAGACACTTGATAGAAATTTGAGAAAAGGAAGAAAGAGTATGAACACAATTACTACAAAATTCAAAAGAGTTTTAAGTGCAGTTTTAGCAATGTTGTTTTTGTTCAATACGCCAATATCGGCGCTTGGCACAACTACATTAACAACTGACGAACTACAACAAGCACTTAACACAGCAAATGTAGCACTTACTGCGGCACAACTTGATGTTGAAAATGCGCAAACAGATGTTACAAATGCGCAAACAGCATTAGATAATGCAAACAAAGCGGTGGAAGATGCCACAGCGGCATTTAACACAGCAAACGCTAACGTTGAAAGTGCAAAAGCTGCTTTAGCTTCGGCACAAACACAGCTAGCAGAAGCACAAAGTGCAGAGCAAACAGCAAAAGCAAATGCGCAAACAGAGCAAGACGAAGCATTATTGTTGGCTCAAACAAACACAGCAGGCGTAACAGCTAGCGTTGAAGCGGCTAACGCAGCCCTTACAGCAGCACAAGCTGAATTAACAGCTAAAGAAGCTGCGCTTGCAAGCGCAAAAGCAGCTTTAACGCCCGAATTGCAAGCAACTTTAGATGCTGCAAACGCAAAACTTGTAAAAGCTAACACAGCATTAGCAACTGCACAAGCGGCTGTTAAAACAGCAGAAGATGCAATTGCGGCAGCAAATAACACAAACGACACAACACCCCCACCTGCGCCTGAAACAGTAAAATACACAGTAAATTACTTTGGTGTAGACGGTGCAGAACTTGCAAGCCACGAAGTTGAAGAAAACACTGCATTCCCAACAGCGCCTGCGGTTACACTTTTAGATGACGAAACCCTAGAATGGCACACAGCGCTAACAAACGGCACAGTTGTTGATACAACAGCAAATGTAACACAAAATACAGATTTATTTGCCGTTATTACAAAAGAAACATTAGAATTATCAACATTTAATGCAAACGCAAGACGCCCTGGTGACAATAATGGTAATGGTAATGGTAATGGCAATAATGGTAATAATGATGAAGACGATGAAGACGTGCAAACATATACAGTGAATTTATATATGCACAGTAACATTAATGATAACAGTTTTTTAACTAATCCAGATTACATAGAAGGCCAAGATCCGGCTGAATACATACCCGGTGCGGGACAAGGTTTAGAATTTAGCTTTACAACGGATTCAAGCAATATGCCTGGAAGTGGAACTACTAACAGTTCAATATATACCAACACTGCTTTTCAACAGATTTTGAAAGATGCCGGTATTCCAGAAACAATTGGAGAATATAGAACAGCTTATAATAATGCAAGCTTTAATACCGTCACAGCCGGTCTTGCAGATGCATCACCAATTACATGGTATGTTATTAAATATCAAGGCGTAATACATATTGACGGCGTAATTCAAAACGCATACAGCGTTACTTATAATGGAAGTGGAAGCACAACAACATTACCCGACACAGCTTTTTATACCGTAGGCAACACTGTAACGGTAACAAATACAGAACCGTATTTAGAAGGCCATACATTTAACGGTTGGAGAAATAGTGTTAACAATCAAGTTTACACACAAGGTCAAACGTTCAATATTACAAACAACACCACACTTACAGCAATATTTACCGCTAACCCTATAACAAACTATACAGTAACTTATAATGCAAACGGCGGCACAGGTACAGTTCCCGCAACGGCAACAGTTCAAAAAGGCGGTAGCCATACAGTAGAAAACCCAACAAACCTAACACCCCCGGATGGCAAAAAATTTGCAGGTTGGAGCGATGGCGCAAATACATACGACCCGGGCGATAACATTACAAATATTCAAGCTAGCATAACATTAACAGCACAATGGGTAGATGATGATATTAATATTATTTACTTACCAAATGTTACAGGCTTCACAGCACCCGGCGTGCACGACGGAACTACAGATAATGAATTCACTGTTCCATCCGGTAACTACACATTTTTATCACCTACCGAAGTAGGTATTTCAGCCTCTAACGGATACACATTTGTTAAATGGAGTACAGGCACAGCCGATTATGCTCCCAATGGCACAGTAAATTTAGGCCAAGGCGTGCAAGTTGGCGCGGTTTGGCAAACAACAGTAACATATAATGCCGGCACAAACGGCACATTTACAGCAGGCAGTGCATTAGCAACAAGTTCATCATATGATGTTTTGGTTGGTGCAAATCATACAATTCAAAGCGGAATAACAGCAAATGCCGGCTACATATTCACAGGTTGGAAAGACCAAGACGGCAAAACATATGGCACAAACGTTACTGTAATTGAAAATGTAACAAAACCATTAATACTAACAGCACAATATACAGCAAAAGGCACATTAAACGTAGCTGACCAAACATCTCCTTACAATGGCCTAGCACAAGATTTTGATAATACTTTAATTTCTGTATCCGGATTACCGGCAAATACAAATGTAAGTTATTCATTCAATAGAAGCATAGCTACAATAACAAACGTTAACGACGATAACGGCAACAAAAATGTAATGACAGTTGAAGTAACAGCAAGCGTACCGGCACATAGTGGTGCGGCGGCTTACACATTAACTGACACATTCACATTTAGCCTAACCCCTGCACCGCTTAACCTAACATTAGCACCACAAGATGGACAAATTAACACATATGATGCACTTCCAACATTAAGCTACAGCTTTGGAGTAAACGAAATACAAACAAACGATACAGAGCAAGGCTTAAAAACAGCAATTGGCGGCACATTAGGCTACACTGATAATGGTGCATTTGCTCAAACAGTTAGCACAAATGCAGCCGGCACATTCCCGGTAGTTCTTGATGGCGTATCAGTAGGCGATTTTGTTAGCAACGGCAACTATGAAATTGAAAGCATCGACAACGGCCAACTAACAATTTCAGAAAGCAATATCAGCACATTAAATCTTGTTATTACAGCAGACGACCAAGAAGAACCTTATAACAGTGCAGAACAAACATACGCAAGAAATGCAACAGTAGCACCAACATCTGGGAATTTACCTGCAAATGCAACACCGGTAATTACATACAGTGTTAATAATACAAATGAAGATGTTGCAAACCAAACAGGTTTAACAAATGTAGGCAGTTTTGAAGTTACAGTAACAGCAACAGTTCCAGGCTTTAGCGGCCAAGTAACAGATACATTTACATTTGAAGTAACACCTGCAAAATTAAACCTAACATTAGCACCACAAGATGGACAAATTAACACATATGATGCACTTCCAACATTAAGCTACAGCTTTGGAGTAAACGAAATACAAACAAACGATACAGAGCAAGGCTTAAAAACAGCAATTGGCGGCACATTAGGCTACACTGATAATGGTGCATTTGCTCAAACAGTTAGCACAAATGCAGCCGGCACATTCCCGGTAGTTCTTGATGGCGTATCAGTAGGCGATTTTGTTAGCAACGGCAACTATGAAATTGAAAGCATCGACAACGGCCAATTAACAATTAACCTACGCGACATAAATGATCTAACACTAAACACAGTTAATCAATCTGTTATTTACAACGATCAACCGCAAAATTACATTCAAAACGCAAGTGTAACAGGCAATATACCTGCAGCGGCTGTACCTGTTGTTAGATACAGCACTAATGCTTCACTTGAAAATGTAGGACAACTAACAATTACAGCTGAAGCAACAGTTTCGGGTTATAATGGCACATTAAGTGAAGATTTCACTTTCGATGTTACACCGTTCCTAATCAACGCAACACCAACAGGCACAGATATCACTTACGGTGATGCAGCACCTACATTTGGCTACCAAGTAACATCAGCAGTTCCAAACGCAACAATCCCATCAGCAATAACATTAAATGCACAGTACAACACTTCTTACGACACTACAAATGCAAATTCCCGTGGCGTTGGCCAATATACAATCACATTTGATGGCAACCCAACAATAGTTGAAACAGCAAAACCAAATGAAAACAACTATGCATTTGTTAGCCCTCTAAATAGCGGTTCATTTAATGTTGATCGCGCAAACCTAGCCATAACAACACAAAACAAAGTTATGACATTCGGCGATCCTGTTCCTCAATTCACATTCACACCAAACGGCTTACAACATGGCGATACAGTTGACATGAACAGCATAGGCCTAGATGTAAACCTAGCAATCGACCCAAATGCGGTTCTTAACGCAAACACAACGCACGTAATTACAGATACAGCTTTAGAAAATGTTACAACACAACTTCCTAACTACAACGTAACATTCACACCCGGAATATTAGAAGTATTTGTAAGCGGCGCAATGGGTATTGCAGCAACAGGTTATGTTGGCACATACGATGCAACAGCACACGCTGGCTTAACAAGCACATCAATAAATGTTCCAACAGCAACAATCACTTATAGCACAGACGGCACAAACTTCTCAGCAGATATGCCCGAATTCATGAACGCAGGCACATACACAGTTTATGTTCGTGCAGAAGATCCTAACTACACAACAGTAGAAACACAAACAACAGTTACAATCGCCAGAAAAGACGTAAACATCGCGGCCGATAGCTTCACATTCCCTGTTGGAACACCTGATCCGGCATTCACAGCAACAGTTAGCGGCTTAGAAGGAAACGATGCAATTGCTTACAGCTTAGCACGCGCAGCAGGCGATGTAGCAGGCACATACCTAATCTCTGGTTCTTGGGTAGATAATGCCAACTACAACATCACACTAACACCGGGCACATACACATTAACACCGGGCGTAGCAGCAATAGTAATTCCGCCGGTAGTAGTTCCCGATGACGGCGACGATGAAATAGTAGATATTCCTGAAACAGATACTCCTACAACAGACGAGCCTGAAACAGATGACGGCGAAGACGACGTAGCAGAAGTTGAAATTGAGGAAACACAAGTTCCTCAAGCTATGGCAGGAAGCTGGGCACTATTAAACCTAATTCTAACCATAATAACAGCTATCATTAGCGCAGTGCTTGTAATCGGTTACTTCACACGCAAGAAAAAAGAAGAAGATGAAGAAAACGAAGACAGCGAAAAAACACTAAAACGCAAAGGCGCACCAAGAATGTTTAGCATAGTGGTTGCAATTATTTCAGCAATTATATTTGTACTAACACAAGACATGAGCTTACCAATGGAAATGGTTGACCAATGGACAATAGTTATGGCAATTACTTTCGTAGTACAAATTATCGTAGCTATCGTTTCTCGCAAAAAAAATGTAGAAGACGACGAAGCTGAAACTCAAAACGCATAATTTTCAAACTTCGTAAACTGAAAAAAATGCAAAAAGGGCTGTCGCTTAAGGGAATACCTTAAGCGACAGCCTTTAATTTTGAATAGCCAATACCATATACTTATATTAAAAAACAAGTAAAAAGCAAAAACAACCCATAGCTGTTTATTCTGTAGCCATGAGTTGTTTATTGTAATATAAAATTTTTAGCTATGTTTTTTTAACAAATTCGGTTTTGCAGCGGTTGCATGTTATTGCAATTTTGCCACGATTTTTAGGAACGCGCAATTTTTGTTTGCAACTAGGGCAAGCAAAAATGCGGTGTGTGCGCTTAATAGCCATGCGTGCTTTAAAGTTTTTAAGCTTAGAATTTATTCCGGCAACTAAGCCGTAGTAAAGATAGTTCTCTTGGGCACGCCTTGCATGCTGTTTGCTAAATATGCGAAAATAACTATATATAATCAGAACAAGCCCTAATGTAGACATCAAATTAAACCGTGGGTTTAACGGCGCTAAAATTAGCCCTAAAACCATACAGATAATAGAAAGTGTACTTAAAAACTGCCCATATGCGTCAAGCCCATAACGGCCACGCATAAAATTTTCGAGCTTTTTTTTCAAAAATATTGCCCCTTTATATAAAATATTATATGGTAATAATATTATATTATGTTAGCATAACAAGCGCAATAGTAATATGCATTTGTTTACAGTATGTTTTCATTTATTTATAAATTAGCCATTTTTAACAATAAAAACATGCATAAAAATAAATGCGGCAACATACATTTCAATAGGTGGCACAAAAGAACTATATGAGGAGGCTGGTTTTGTGTTTGTTATGACATTTAGCAAAAAGAAGTTAAAAAAGGTGGGGATAATATCGGCGTGCATAGCGCTTTTGGCTGTAGCAATATTTGGCATTAACACGCTGTTTTTCAGCGATGATAACGCCGCGCAGGAAGTAGCGCTGGGCATTGGTACAAGCCTTGGCAGTGCAGAAGATTTAGTTACATTCTTACAAGGCTACGGGGTTGTAGCCGATGCCGCAACCGCAACGGTTACAACGGTAACTGTACCAAAACAATGGGACGATAGCTTTGATGCTTTTAACGAAGTTATAGAGCAAAGTGGTTTATCGCTTAGTAAAAGCAAAGGTAAGCAAGTAGATAAATGGGCTTTGCTTGTGCCCTCGCAAAGCACCGAGGAAGTAAAAAGTTATGCAATAGTATTAGTTCAAGAAAACAAGGCTGTTGGGGCATATATTTTGCAAAAACCATCGGGCGAGGTATTGCCACTTAAAGTGGCAGAACAAGCAGGCGCACCGTTAAACCAAGAAGAAATAGCAGCGGGCGAAACTTTTGGAAATGATGCACAGGTTGTTATTGTTGCCGATGGCACAGCAGATGCGCAAGATGTTACGGCGGTAGACAATGAAGAAGTTATAACACCGGATGCAACACAGGAAGTTTCGGCAGATATGCCAACAGAATAATATTGTTTTTCAACATAAACGCATAGCTGTTTTCAATAATTAGCATAAAAAATGCAGGATATAATTTCCACATTATTTAAAAATTTAGCAAAATAAGCTAAATATAAATAACCGTGGGTTTATACCCTGCATTTGTTTTTTATAATTAAAAGTAAAATTAAATAATATATGCACTGCCTAAATCAGCTTGTAATTTTATTAAAATAACTTACACTAGCATTGTAATAATCTTGTAAATCTTCATCGTTTTCAATAGTGGTATCATTATAAATGCGCAAATACAGCTTGTAATCTTCAAATGTAGTTTGCAAACTTTCCATTTCATTTGCAAAGTTCAGCCACTGTGCATCAATTGCGCTAAGCATTGTGCTATCGTTAAAACTAAAGCCCATTTCACTGTAGTGTTTATCTTGCCCACTTGGCGTTGTGCCATCGTTATTTGCAAATACCGAAAACTGCATGTCGAATTGTTCTACATCGTTTGTAAAATATATTATGCTTTGGCCTGTTTGGATATCCGCGCTAAGCCTTGTTATGCTTGCCATTTGAGTGTATAAATCGGTTTCGGTAGAACCCATTTGAATAGCATCTTCGCTTGTTTGGCTTTGTGCATCGCTTGTTGGCGTGGCGGTATCTGTAAAAGTATATTGGTTAATTACAACATCAACTATACCATCACCATTCAAATCATCTGCCATTTTCTCTAATTCTAGTGTTAATGCCTGAACTGCCTGTTCGGGTACGGCTACATCGTTTAACATTGCAATTTGGTAATCGGGCTCTACAACATTAAGCATTTCGTATATCATTGCAATAGCAAAAAATATTACCGCAAGGGCACCCAAAATAATAAACTTATGATAATGCCAAAAATTTTCGAATTTTTCTTTTTTTGTGTAAACTTTAGGAGCTTGCGGCTCTTCATGTTCAATATTTAATGTATAACGTGCACTTGCCAATATTTCTCACTCTTTCTTATTATATTATGCCTAAAAAACAAATTTTGAAATACAATTATACAAAGGCTAAAAAACAGTAGGGGTGCTATTAATAAGCACCCTAGTAATTATACTGTTTTTTATAAAGTTCTTTAGTGATTACTCATTTTCGCCATCGAATTTATCTAAATTTTCATCGCCGAAGAAATCTTCGAGATTACCCTCGCCGCTATCTTCACCAAAAAAGTTTTCGGCATCTTGAGTTGCTTGTTCGTTTGCGTCTTGCGCACGTTCTTGTAAAACTACATCTACAGTTTGTATTCTGTCATCACGTACAATTTGTAAAGTTATTGTATCGCCAACTTCATGTTCTTCAATGTATTCTGTTAAATCGCTTGTGGTGCTAACGGCAATATCGCCTGCGCTAACAATCAAATCCATAGGTAACAAACCCGCTTTTGCTGCGGCACTGCCCTCGTTTACGCCTATAACATATACGCCATAACGTGGCACGCCGTATTGCATAGCGGTTTGCTCGTCTTGAATTTCGGCAACGGTTATACCCATCGCCGGCCTACCGGTAACATAACCGCTTTCCATAAGCTGTGTTGTTATTTCTAGCGCATCGTCTATGGGAATTGCAAAACCAAGGCCTTCTGCCTCTATATCACCGCTTTTTGCGGTTACTATTCCAATAAGCTCTCCACGAGAGTTAAATAAACCGCCGCCGGAATTGCCCGGGCTAACCGCCGCATTTGTTTGAAGAAGTGTTAGTTCTTGCCCTTCAACATAAATTTCACGATCTAACGCAGAAATTATGCCATCTGTAACTGTGCCGCCCAAGGTGCCAAGCGGGTTGCCAACAGCCATTGCAAAGTCGCCAACTTCAAGAGTACCGGAAGTGCCAAGCGTTGCCGCCGGTAAATTAGTTGCATCTATTTTTAAAACAGCAAGGTCTGTCATGGTATCTTCGCCAACAACTTGCGCTATATACTCGGTTTTATCGCTTAATGTAACTTTAATTTGTTGTGCGCCCTCAATTACGTGCGCATTTGTTATAATATAACCGTCTTCGCTAATTATAACTCCGCTGCCTGCGCCATCTGCAACATATTGGCCGAAAACGGGGTTTAAAACGGCTTGTTCTGTCATAATTTCTACAACGCTGGGCGAGGCTATACTTGCTATTTCACTAATTGAAAGCCCGCTGTCAGAAGCTGCAACAGCGCCACTTTCGCTTCCGTCTGTAATAGTTTGGTTTATAATAGTGCCG
Organism: uncultured Bacteroides sp.; assembly: GCA_964369495.1. GTDB lineage: Bacteria > Bacillota > Clostridia > Oscillospirales > Ruminococcaceae > Ruthenibacterium. The sequence continues at coordinate 39,635 of CAYJGM010000001.1, forward strand.
CCATTAGATGAGTTGTTATTGCCTGCTAATGTGCTACCAATATAACCGCCACCGATGCTAATGCCTGTAAAAAACAAAGTTGCTAAAACAAAGGAAATAATTTTTTTACCTGTTCCGTTGCCTTTTTTGTTTTTATTGTTTTTGATGTCTTGAATATTTTGGTATGGGTTATAGTCTTGCGAGTAAACCGTGTTTGGAATTTGGTTTGCTGTGTATGAATATTGCCCTTGTGGTGGATTAGACCCTTGATTATTTGCAACATTATTATATAAATTTGAATAATCGTAGTTTTGGTTTTGTGTGTTGTTATCCATTAATTTCTCCCGTCTGCCGATTGGCATTTTATTTTGCGCATTTTTTATTATTTTTACGCTTTAATTTTTTCCATGTTTAAATTATATAGTTTAAATGTGAAAAAAAAACAATATACTTGTGAAAAAAAGGTGAAACATAAAATAATATTGCATAATTATTATCAATAAACGGCAAGTTTTACAAAACTGTTTTTTAATTATATACAATTAAAACGAGAGAATATTGCCGCTAAACCCATAAATCACAAGCGATAATATTGCAAGATATATTAAGTTTATAGGTAAACCTCGCAATGCAATCGGCACTGCGCTGTTTTGTATGCGTTGTTCGCCTTGTTTTAGCAATAATAAAACCAAAGAATAACCTATGCCACTTCCAAGGGCAAAGCCTATGGTTTGTGGAAAGTTAAAGCTTTGTATGCTTGTAATTAGCAGTGTGCCCAAAATGCACGAATTAAAGCATGCTGCCGGTAAAAATTCGGTTATTTTATTTGAGGTTTCGGGGCTAAATGCCGCCGCACATGCCACAAGTAAAAACAAAAATGTAATGCCGGTACACAAAACCAAAATAAGAGGCCTTATATAATCTAAATATATAAAATTAGTCGGCAAAAATTCTAAAGCGAAATAGGAAAGAGATGCAGTTATTAATTGCACAGTACAAAGCAATGCACAAAATATTTTACCACTTATATCATCCTGTGCAATTTTAACAAGGCGGCTAACGCCAAAAGCGCGGCCAAGCACCGCATTTTGCAATGTAATTGCTATAAAAGCATAATATATAAACAGTAAAATTGCATCTAAAACTTCTATGGCTGCATTTATGGTAAACAACTCCAATCGTGATAATAAATGTTAATTTTAAAAATAAACTAGGTTTCGTTTTAACACTGGTGTTCATTGCGCATGTTTTGCATTTTACTTCGTTACAAAAGTTTGAATTGCTTAAAGTAATGCCTTACTATCTTGCCTTGTTATAAAAAACTCGGTTCAAAATCTACATTATTCAGATAGCATCAACACAAAAATATTTTTATCCGCAAAACATCATTGCAAAGCTTTTTCTTCATACATATAACGTATTAGTACCACTGTTACACTGCGCCACAACGCCATTAAAATTGCCAATATAATAAAACCGCCTGTGGGCGTTAATGCAAAAGGTAAAAGTGCAAAATTAATAATTTGTATGCCGAAAATACTACCCACGCCTAAAAATTCTCTTGTAATTCCAATACACATCACAACAAGTATATATCCGATACTTGTTATTATTCCTTTTTTTAATGCGTTTTTGGGTTTTTCAGGTAACACATGTTCATAGCGTTTTAAAATTATAGGGTCCATAACTAAAAGCGGTAAATAAAGGCCTATTTGTACAATTTGAATATTGTTAAAAAGCAAACTTAATACGTAATATACGCCAATAAATACAGTGGCACTGCAAAAAGCATATACAAAACCTTTAAAACGTGCGGGCATTTTTTGGCAAAGTATACTTGCTAAAATTCTTGTAGGTGTTAGCAATAAAAATACACTAGTGCTTAATAAAACAGCATTGTTTGCACTTATGCAAGCAACAATTAACGGGGCAAGGCCAATTCCTTGCATTATAACGGGGTTGTTTAAAATAATTCGCTCGCGCCTGATTTTTCGCTCAAGGGCATAAACATATTCAGGGGTGTCATCGTTGTTGGCTTTTTTTGCAGTATCTTCTTGTGCACTGTTCGCTTTCGCAGTTAATTGCGTATTATCGTTATTATTTGTTGTATTTTCGTTTAATTTGTTATCGTTTAAATTTTGGTTTGCTATATTAATTTGTTCGCTCATTTGCCGCCTCCGTTACATGGGTATTTTGCATATTAATTTTCACACGTTTAAATATGTGCGACATAATACTGTCTAAAGATAAAGAAACAGCATTTACACAAATTAATGCAAAACACATGCCTATTTCATAAAAGCCAAAATAGCGAAAAGCCATTGTGAAAATTGCCAAAATAACAGCGTAAACAACTCTTGCATCTCTTCTTTTTGGCAAGGTAACTTCATCGTTAATTAAAAATATAGCGGCAAATATTATAATACCGCCTAAAAGTTCATACATTACAGAAGATGCACGCAATTGCAAAGTTTGAATTCCCCAAGAGTAATCATAACCACCTATTCGAGGAAATAAAAATGCAATTATACCGCAAACACCAATATAAATTAAAGGAATATATAAGGTTATCCGCTTTTTCATCCACATATAAGCGCCACATGAAAGTAAAATAATTACCGATGTTATACCCATTGCGGAAGCATAATTACCCAAAAGCAAATCCAGCAAATTTAAAGTTGGGCGCCCACCCGCTTTAAGCGCACTTAATGGTGCCTGCGTTATTTGTGTTGTAATTGGTGTGAAAAGCGGTAACATTGTATTTGGCAAAGCATAGCTGAAAATTTGTTGCGGCCAGCTTACAACCGAAATACAAAAGCCTACTGCAACAGGCGAGAAAACATAAAAGCCATAACCGCCAAATGCTGCTTTGCCAATTAAAACTGTAAATAAAACTGTCATTATGGCTATATAATACGGCACATTTGCAGGAAGCATTAATACAACAAGTAAAGCAAATGCAATACTGCTTATTTCGGAGTTATCACGTGGGATGCGTCGTATTGCGCAAACGGCTCTGTCGCATAAATTTGCTGTTACAATGGCAATAAGCGCAAGGAACAAAGGCCTTACGCCGTATAAATAACTGCTAAATATATATAACGGTATCGTCATAATTATATAATCTTGATATGTTGCCCCCGCAGGGTGGCGTGGCAACAAAATATTATCATTGGGCATTTTGCTATCCTTTTAACTATTATTTTTTACAAACAGACACTTTTTAATTTATCAATTGCCGCTTTATAATCGCCTGATTTAAAAATACTGTTGCCTGCAACAAGCGCATTTGCGCCTGCATTATAGCAAAGTTTTGCAGTTTCTTCGTTAATTCCGCCATCAACTTCAATACGAATAGAGTGTAACTCACGGCTGTCTGCCTCTTTTCGAATAGTGGAAATTTTATTTAGTGCTTCGGGCATAAATTCTTGGCCGCCAAAGCCAGGCTCTACAGACATAACCAAAATTAAATCTACTTTATCAAGTAAAGGGAATATTGCCTGCGGCGGTGTTGAGGGTTTAAGAGAAATGCCAACCAGCATGCCTTTAGAGCGAATGGCGTCAATGGTTTTTAAGGTATCGCTTTCGCTTTCGCAGTGAAAAGTTAGCCAAGATGCACCGGCATTTGCAAAAGCTTCAACATAATTTAGAGGATGTGTAACCATTAAATGCACATCAAAAACGGCGTTTGGCAAATGTTTTTTAAGCGAAGCCAAAACAGGCGCACCTATGGTTAAATTCGGCACAAAATGGCCATCCATAACATCTATATGCAATTCGTTTGCACCACACTCTAATACTTTTTGGCATTCTTTACCAAGGTTTGCAAAATCGGCCGATAAAATTGAAGGAAGAATTTGTAGTTTCATATGTTTTGTTCCTTTCACATAAAATTAACTGATAAGCAAATATTAACTCATTATATATTATACAATTTTTTTAACATAATTGCAAACTTGCCCTTGCGCTTAATGATTTACAGCCTTTGCAATTAGCGTTTTATAAATTGCAAACAAGCCTTAATTTAATTCTTTTTGAATTTGTGTGAACAGCGTTTAAAACAATATATAAAACTTAGCCGCGAGGAACTAATCCAAACACGCCTATTTCGGCAAATTTATGCGCTATGCTGTGTTATTTTCGCTCGCATTACAAAAAGAATTGCTCGCTAGCAGCTAAACTTTAATACTTGTAAAAACTATTGTGACAATAAAAAAAGCAAGCATACACATTACTATTTGCTGAAAATTAAGCGAATGCTTTTGAAGTTTATATATTTTTGGGTTTTTCACTATAATATACTTATAAATAAAATAGCAAATAATTACCATTGCAAAATATATAATTGCTTTTTCCAAGTATGAATAAGGGTTTATTGTAATGAAATTGCCATTTATAAACCCCAATATTTGTGCGCCGAATACGCCGCCTAAAAGGCAAATTGCGCTAAGCGTTATAAGCACCGTGTTTTTTAAATAATCGGGTTTGTTTTGGGTGGGCATATTTTGTTTTTTGCCAAATAATATATGGCTTAATTTAATAAAAGAAAGTATTGTGCCTGCGTTTATAATATGTAAAATATATTCAAATAAAATATTATTTACACCGCTTTGCAACATGTATTTTGAAATACTACCGTTAAATAACGGTGCGCCTGTAATGCCCAAAACGCCAAAAACAATGCCTATGCCAACAACAGGCATTGTTTTAAAAACCCCGTGTATTTTGCGGATATCCCTTGTTTTGTATTGTTTAATTACCATGCCCGCCGCTAAAAACAAAAGCGATTTAAAAAATGCATGGTTAATTAAATGGTAAAATGCGCCAAGTTGTGCATATTCGTTATTTATGCTAAAACCAAAAGCAATAAGCCCAATTTGAGAAATGGTGTGAAACGCTAAAATAAGTTTAATATCGGTTTGAATTATTGCCATAACAAACCCACAAACAGCGGTAATGCTAGCAATTGTAATAAAAAATATTTCAGTGTTTAAAACAGGAGCAAATAAATTAAATACAACAAAAAACAGATAAATGCCGTTTTTAACATAAAGCCCTGAGAGTATTGCGCTAACAGCGCTTGGTGCGCTGGGCGTTCCGTGTGCACGTGGCAACCAACTGAAAAGCGGAAAAAACGCACTTTTTAAGCAAATTCCCGTCATCATAAAGGCAAAGGGCAAAATAAGCTCGTTTGCATCAACTTCGCCTATCATCAAGCTTATTTGTTCTATGCTTAAAACGCCAAAAATTTTATACATATAGCCTGTTCCAAACAAGTAAAAAACCATGCACATAACTTGCGAGAGCAGATATATCATACCATCGTATATAGAGCGGCTATCGCGCTTAAACATAATTAAAATAGCAACCACAACCGTGGCAACTTCTAAAAGCACATAAATGTTAAATAAATCGTCTGCTAAAAAAACGCCACATAAAAGGCCTTGCAATATTAAAAATAACATTGCAAATTCTTTGCCCCAAAAACCGTCTTTCATGCTGTAAATTAAGCATGAAAAAAACAAAATTAAAGACAAAGCAATTAAAATTATATTATGCAAACCGGCCGTTAAACTTATGCCTAATATAAACTCATCAGAGCCTAACAAAACACTTATTTTGCCGTTTTGCAATACATTTGAAAAGGCAAAATAAAGCGATGTAAACATAATTACTTCAACGGCGAAAACACAAATGTTAAGCACTTTTTTTGGCAGTAAAAATATAATTACGCCGGATAAAATAGGCACAATTATAAAGCTTAGCAAAACCATTATAATTGCTCCATTCTTTTTTTGCGTATTTGTTCCCAATCTGAAGAGCCGTACATATGGTATAAATTAATGAACATTACAAGCGCAATTGCGGTAATGCCAACACCTATTACAATAGCGGTTATCATTAAAGCTTGCGGCAAGGGGTCTGCAATATTTTTTGCAGTTTGGGTGGCAATAGGTGCTACATCATCCGGGCTTGCAAACATGGTTAAATAAAATGTAACTGCAGCAACTTCTGTTATGCCTATACAAACTATGCTTTTTAAAATTCTTCGGCTGCTAAATATTCCCGCTACACCTATAAAAAATAAAACTAAAGCTACATTTTCACCTGTTAAAAATTCCATAAAAATCTCCTTTTAGGCAATTGTGAAAAACATCTTGTGAAAAATTTATTCCGAATAAAATTTCTATGTATCCTCGTAATGTACAAAGCGAAAAAACACGATGCTAAGCCCAAAAAACACCTTTAGGCCAATTAACACATTCATAAGTACCAGATAATATAGATTTTGGGTTGGATATTGTAAATATAAATTACCGGCTGCAAAAACAAGCGCAATTATCGTTAAAGTTAAAAATAAAAGCTTTTCAAATATTTCGTATTTATGTATGCTTATTGTTCTGTTTGGGTTTACAAGGTAAACACAAATAAAAGCCGCCGAAAGCGCTGCGCCGCCTTGAAAACCGCCGCCCGGAGTAATGTGGCCGTTTACAATTATATACATGCCTAAAATTATAATTACCGGCACCATTAAGGCAATGTTACTGGTTTTTATGGTTTTTATATTGCTGTGAACAATCACATTATGTTCATGCCTTGAAAAGTGAATTACGCCTAAAACACTAACTAAAAGCATTAAGGCTTCAAAAATGGTATCATATACCCTGTAGTTTAAATAAATGCTGGCAACGGCATTTTGCGCATTGGTTTGCTGGTTATATAATTGCAATACTTTTGTATAAATTTCACCATTTTGCACGCTTTGGGTTGAATAGCTAACAAATATCGCTAACGCACATGCAATAATGCAAAGCCCATAACCAAAAAATTTATGTATATTTACAAGTTTCATTCTTCCACTCTCTTTTCAAGTGGGGCAAAAACTACCCTTTTGTTGTTTTGTTCTTTTTTTAATACCTCATTTATTGCTTGCACATGCTTTTCAGTGCTTAAACCATACACATTTATTTTGTCTTCTTGCGCTGTTTGCAAAATCAAATCATAAATATGTTCATCTGCAATTTGTTTTGGGCTTTCGTGTGTGAAAACAGTTTGCGCTTCAAGCTCTTGGTCTTGGCAATAGTCCATAATTTTTGCCAATATGTCTTGCATCGCCATTCTAAGGCGCAAATCGCTTTTGTTATCTTTACTTTCAGTTGTTAAATATATATAAAAAGTGCGGTGTTTTTTAAGTGCAACTATGTATAAAATTGTTGAAAGCGCGCTGCCAATTACAGCTTCTGCTATCGCTACATCGGGCGCATGATACAAAAGGTAGCAAAAAGATGCAAAAAGCGAAAAAACACCCATTGCTACAATAACTCTTTTGTAATTACGGCTCGCCACTATAAAAAGCGCAACTGCTATCATCATCACAAAAACAAACTTGTCAATCATTGTTTTTTTCGTCCTCCTGCTTTATTTTGTAACCCGAAAAATATGCTGAAGACGCAATTGAAGACGTAACTATCGGATTTATAACCATAAGTATAATAATAATTAATAATACTTTTAGTGTAAACATATTAAAGCCGCTAACAAACGCAACACCTATTAAAATTGTAATAAGGCCAACTGTGTCAATATCGGCTGCGGAAAGTATGCGCGAATATAAATTATGAAATTTAAAAATGCCAATTAAGCCAATAATAATAAATAGAACGCCGATACTTATTAGAATATAACCTATAATTTGCATACAAACCTCCTTAATATGTATTTATATTTAAAATTAAATTTTAAATATAATAGCTTAAGCTGCATTGCTATTGCGATTAAAAGAGCAAATCGTTTTTTTGCAAAGTTATTTTTTATAATGGGCATAAGAATTTCGTTTAAATTTATTTGAATAATACGCTAAATTTACTTGCCGCCTTTTTTTAAAAAAGCCGATAGGGAAGTTGTACCAACAAAGCCAAGCATTGCTATAACAAGCGCTATATCAAGGTAAAAAGAGCTTTGTAGCATTAAGGCAAACAAAACAACTATAATTATTATTTTACTGCTTACCAAAGAAAGTGATAAAAGCCTATCCCACAAAGAAGGGCCTACAAAAAGGCGAACTGCGCTTATAATAGTTGTAATAATTAACACAAATATTACAATTTGTATAAACATATAACCTCCTTTATATTTCCATTCCCTCTTGCAACCACCATGCGGTTGCGCCACATGGCAATGCACCTTTTACACTGCTTACAGGCAAGCCAATTTCAGAGGAACATGTGGTGCCACCATGTTTTTTTTGTACTGTCATGCGTAAAATATACTCCATAACGCTTGGCGAAAGCCCTGTTGTGTAGCTGTTTATCGCAACAAAAAGTGGCCTTTCACTAAGCACGTTTTCACACAGGGCAACAAATTCGTAAATGCTGTCTTCAAGTTTCCAAATTTCGCCGCCCGGGCCTCTGCCGTAACTTGGCGGATCCATAATAATAGCATCATATCGTACATTGCGTTTTATTTCTCTTGTAACAAATTTTTCGCAATCGTCTACAATCCAGCGTATTGGTTTATCTGAAAGGCCGCTTGCCTGTGCGTTTTCTTTGCCCCATGCAACCATGCCTTTACTGGCATCAACATGGCAAACATGCGCCCCGGCCGCCGCACATGCAAGCGTTGCACCGCCTGTGTAGCCAAACAAATTAAGCACTTTTATAGGTTGTTTTGTGTTTTCGCTATGCTGCTTTATAAGGTTTTGGTATGTATCCCAATTAACTGCCTGCTCGGGAAAAACACCTGTGTGTTTAAAGCCTGTTGGTGAAACAGCCATTTTAAAATCGCCGTAACTTATATGCCATTTTTGCGGCATTTTGCGCTTTTGTTCCCATGTTCCGCCGCCTGTAGCCGCACGGTGATATATCGCATTTGCGCTTTGCCATAAATTGCTGGTTGGTTCGCTTTTCCAAATTATTTGCGGATCGGGCCTTATTAAAATTGTTTTGCCCCAGCGCTCTAGCCTGTTGCCGTTTGTGGCATCAATTAATTCGTAATCTTGCCATTTATCTGCTAATCGCATTATTACTCCTTGTTATATTTATATTGTTATATTCTCTCTGTAATTTTTGCATGTATGCGTTGAGCGGTTGCCTTTATAATATCTTCATCTTTGCCCTCTACCATAATGCGAATAAGCGGCTCTGTTCCCGATGCCCTAACAAGCACACGGCCAAGCCCCATTAAACTTTGTTGCTGGCTTTCTATAAAGCCTTCAATGTATTGGTCGTCTTTATATTTTGCCTTTTGCTCGGTATTTGCATTTACATTTATTATAACTTGAGGAAAGCGCTTGTAAACGCTGTTTAAATTGCTCATTTTATCTTTACTTTGGGCAAGTATTTTTAAAAGCATGCCCGCTGTAAGTGCGCCATCACCTGTGGTGGCAAAATTGTGCAGAATAACGTGGCCGCTTTGCTCGCCGCCAAGCACATAACCATGCTCGCGCATTTCCTCAAGCACATATCTATCGCCAACCGCAGTTATGGCAATTTTTACGCCTTGCGCCTTTATATACTCCATAAAGCCTAAATTGCTCATAACTGTAACTGCAACTGTGCCGTTATCAAGCATTTTTGCATCGTTTAATTGTTTTGCTAAAATGGCAATAATTTTATCCCCGTCCATCTCTTCGCCTTTTTCATCTACCGCAAGGCATCTATCGGCATCGCCGTCGAAAGCTATGCCGCAATCAAGTTTATTTTTCACAACAAACTCGGATAAATTTTTCAAATAGGTAGAGCCGCAATTTTTATTTATATTGGTGCCATCGGGCTCGTTTCCAATAAAAGTGCAGTTTGCGCCAAGTTCGCAAAAAAGCTCTTTAGCTATTTGATATGCCGCACCGTTTGCGCAATCTATAGCTATATTAAGGCTGCTTAAATCGGCATTTATTGCGCTTTTTAAATGCTGCTTATAGTCTTCAAGCGCTGTGCGCACCATTTTCAACTTGCCTATTTTTTCGCCGGTGCAAAACTTTATTTCTTCGCCTGCGTTAAAAACATGGCGCTCTATTTCGTTTTCAACATCGTCGGGTAGTTTATACCCCTCGTTGCCGAAAAGTTTTATGCCGTTAAATTCAACAGGGTTGTGCGAGGCAGAAATTACAACACCTGCATCGGCACCGTATTTTCGTACTAAAAATGCAATTGCAGGTGTTGGCACAACGCCTAAAAGCTCTACATCCGCACCAACGCTGCAAAGGCCGGCCGCAAGTGCGCTTTCAAGCATATCTCCCGATATACGTGTATCTTTACCTATGATAAAACGTGGCTTGTGTTTTGTTTTACTTGCTAAAACTGTTGCAGCGGCACGGCCGATATTTAGTGCTAGTTCGGGGGTTAAATCTTGCCCGGCTATGCCCCTTACGCCGTCTGTTCCGAATAGTTTACCCATGTTTTTCCTCCTAAATTGGGCAGTGTTTGCGAAAGTGCTCAATGGGCCGATTTCAGCTGTTTTTTCGCTTAAAATCTGCTTGTTTAACCTTACGCAGGCACTGTATGATAATTTGATGTTTATTATAATTATATTTAAAACAGTAAAAATATTGCGTGTTTTGCGCACATTATTATATTTTTGATAATTATTCAATAATTAATTTTAATATTTTTTTAAAAATCGCTTTGATAATTAACAAATAACTATTAAGAAAATTTCACGTATTGCCGTATATAAAAGTTAAAAAACAGCGTTTTTAATCTTTGCGGAAAATAATAATTAGATAGCTGAAATTTTTTTTGCCTAGCCTATAAATAGTAAACCGAACACGCCTATTTCGGGCAAATTTATGCAATATGTTGTGCTGTTTTCGTTCGCAATACAGGCAACGGCTAGAATTATATATTTTGTTAAAAATCTTCTAAGCTTTGCTGAACTATGATGTTGTCACTATTTTGCGAGGGCATTTTAACGCCCAAATGTTTATATGCAAGGCGTGTTGCGCACCTACCACGCGGTGTGCGTGCCAAAAAGCCAAGTTGCATTAAATAAGGCTCGCATACATCTTCAAGCGTAATGGCCTCTTCACCAAGTGCCGCCGCTAAAGTTTCAAGCCCAACAGGGCCACCGGAATAAACTTCAATAATTACACGCAGCAAATTTCTATCAAGTTCATCAAGCCCCATTTTATCTATATCCATGCGTTTTAGCGCAGTATTTGCAGCTTGTTCATCAATTACACCCGTACCTAAAACACTTGCAAAATCTCGTACTCGGCGCAAAAGCCTGTTTGCAACACGTGGGGTTCCCCTAGAGCAAATTGCCATCTCATTTGCACCCTCGTTAGTGCACGGCACATTTAAAATTCCGGCACTGCGTTTAATAATTTGGCTAAGCTCTAACGGTGTGTACAATTCCAACTTTAAAAGCACACCAAATCTATCACGCAAAGGGCTTGTTAGCTGCCCCGCCCTTGTTGTGGCGCCCACCAATGTGAATTTAGGTAAATTTATGCGTATGCTTTGCGCTGAAGGGCCTTTTCCTATCATTATATCCAATGCAAAATCTTCAAGTGCAGGGTACAAAACTTCCTCTACTTGCCTTGAAAGGCGGTGGATTTCATCTATGAAAAGCACATCACCCTCTTGTAAATTTGTTAATAGGGCAGCTAAATCACCCGGTTTTTCAATGGCAGGGCCGCTTGTTATTCTAATTTGCACGCCCATTTCCTTTGCAACTATGCACGCCAATGTGGTTTTGCCAAGCCCCGGTGGGCCATATAAAAGCAAATGGTCTAGCGGTTCACCCCTAAGCCTTGCCGCTTGTAAATAAACTCGCAAATTTTCTTTAACTTTTTCTTGCCCAATGTATTCTTCAAGCGTTTGCGGCCTAAGGCCAATTTCAATGTCAAAATCTTGTGCTGTAGCATCGGGGGTAACAATTCTTTCGCTTTCTTCATAAGTATTCGCACTTATGCCTGTATTGGTGCTTTCAATCGCCATGTGCTACTTCCCCTTTCCTAAGCTTTGTAATGCAAGGCGTATCATCTCGGCGGTTGGCAAGCTTTCATCAATATTTGCAAGTGCCGCGGCGGCTTGTGCGCTTGTATATCCAAGGCCTGTTAGCGCCGCCATTGCTTGCGCTTGTGCATTCGATGCATTTTGTTGCACGTTTGTGTTTATATTAAAATCTTCAACAGTAATGCCACCAAGCGAGCCTTTTGCAATTTTGTCTTTAAGTTCTAACACAATGCGTTGCGCTAGTTTTGGGCCAACGCCGTTTGCCGCAGTTAGGGTTTTATAATCGCTTGAGGAAAGCGCAAGTGCTATTTGCCTGCATTGCAAGGCACTTAAAATTGCAAGGCCAACTTTTGGGCCAACGCCGGAAACGCTTGTTAAAAGGCTAAACATTGCACGGGTTTCTTTATCCGCAAAACCATAAAGGGCTATATCATTTTCGCTAACATGCATAATTGTAAAAAGGGTTGCTTGTTCGCCAATTGCAGGTAGTGCGCCTAAAGCAGTGGCCGGAATGTGTGCTAAATATCCCACACCGGCACAACTAATTACAGCTGTATCGACAGTTTTTTCTATTAATACTCCTGTTAAACAGTAAATCATTATTTGCTCCGTTCTGCCGCTTGGCAGTTAATATATTAAAATGTTGTTATGCGATTATTATGCAATTATTGAAATTTTTAGCGTAAATTAAACAAAAACCGCAAGCAATTCATTTAAAACAATAATTTTATTGCGGAATAAGGTGAGGAATAAAATTATCGAATTTTACAAAGGAGAGCTTTAAAAACAGCATGCTTTAATAATAACCTTGGTTTTGCCTTTTTGTTTTTTTAATTCCATATTGCAATGAATTAAAGCTATATGCATGGCAAACCGCAATTGCAAGCGCATCGGCTGCATCGTCCGGTTTTGGGATTTCATTTAGCTTTAAAATTTTACGTGTCATTTCTTGCACTTGCTTTTTGCTTGCTTTTCCATAACCCGAAACGCTTTGTTTTACTTGCATTGGTGTGTATTCAAAAATTGGAACACCCGCTTTTTTTGCCGCTAAAAGTATAACACCCCTGGCACTTGCAACGGCAATTGCCGTTTTTTGGTTGCTTGTAAAAAACAGGCTTTCCACCGCTAAATAATCGGGTTTGTTTTGAATTAAAATGTTTGTTAAATCGTCGAATACTTCTTCAAGGCGATGTGAAAAATCCGTGTGCGAGTTCGTTTTTATAACGCCGTATTGCATGGGAGTAAAGCTAGTGTTTTTATATTCAACAACGCCAAAACCTACAATGGCATAACCGGGATCAATGCCTATTACACGCATAAAACACTCCTTTATGATAGCAGATTAAACAAGGCCATATTTATATTATTATAGCATAAAAGGCTAATTTTTACAATATTTATATGTGTAAAATACACATATATGGTTTTAAATTATCGGCCGTATTGTATAAATTTTAAAATGAGATAGTTATAAAATAACAGTTTATGACACAAACAAAAAACCTTAACATGTGGCCTTTCATGTTAAGGTTTTTTGCATTACTGGTAACATTATTAAATTCAATGCAAGAATTATTGTAATATTTATTCTATAACAAATTCATCTTGTTTGGTTACTGTAATATCTATATTTGCGTCTAAACTACCTTCTATAATTTTTTGCGCTAATTTTTCTTCAATTTCTTTTCTTATAACACGCCTTAAATCACGTGCGCCGTATTTGCCGCCAAGCGCCTTTTTGCATAGCAGTGCAAGCACTTCATCATTCCAAGAAAGATTAACCCCTTTAAGCGAAAGTGGTTTAATATATTCTTCGAGCATAAGTGTTGCAACTTGTTTTAATTCGTTTTCACCAAGAGGTTCGAACACTACAATTTCATCTATACGGCTTAAAAATTCAGGGCGCAAGAAATCTTGCAATGCCTTCATGGTTTTATTTTTGTTCACCTGAGATGCTGTTTTATTAAAGCCCGCCTCACCTGTTTTATCAGCAGAGCCTGCGTTGCTTGTCATTGCTATAACGGTGTTTTCAAAATTCACCGTACGGCCTTGCGCATCGTTAATTTTACCCTCGTCAAGTATTTGCAAAAGTATGTTCATAACATCGGGGTGCGCTTTTTCCATTTCATCAAAAAGCACAACGCTATATGGCTTTCTGCGCACTTTTTCGGTTAGCTGGCCTGCTTCATCAAAGCCCACATATCCCGGCGGCGAGCCTATTAAACGTGACACGGCATGCTTTTCCATAAACTCGCTCATATCAAGGCGAATTAATGGGTCTACCGTATCGAAAAGTTGCAAGGCAAGCTGTTTTACAAGCTCGGTTTTTCCAACGCCTGTTGGGCCAACAAAAATAAAACTTGCAGGGCGGCGGCGCGCAGAAATATCCGCACGGCTGCGCTTAATTGCATTTGAAACTAAATTAACAGCCTCTTTTTGGCCAATTATAACTTTGTTTAAATTATCTTCAAGCGTTAAAAGTTTTGTGTGCTCGCTCTCTTTAATATTCGCCGCAGGTATGCCTGTCCAAAGCTCAATAACTTTCGATACATCTTCCATTGTTACTTGAATATCACCAACGGCTTTTTCTTGTTGTTCTATTTCTTTTTCAACACGCAATATTTCGCTTTTTATTTTTGTAAGGTTTTCATAATCAACTTCGCCTGTTTCATCGCTCTGTTTTTCTATGTCTTTCTCTTGTTCTTGCAGTGCACTAAGCAATTTTTTATTCTCTACAAAATCGGCAATTTCAGGGTGGCGCAAACTGCAACACGCACAAGCTTCATCTAATAAATCTATTGCCTTATCGGGCAAAAACCTGTCGGTAATATAGCGCTCTGCCAAAGTTACGGTGCTGCTTACAATCATATCGCTAACTTTAACATGGTGATATTGTTCGTAATAATCTTTTATGCCAAGCATAACTTCGGTTGCATCGGCAATGCTGGGCTCTTCAACTTTAACTGGCTGAAAACGGCGCTCTAGCGCTTGATCTTTTTCAATATGCTTTCTATACTCTGAAAAAGTTGTTGCGCCAATAACCTGTATTTCCCCACGTGAGAGCGCCGGCTTTAAAATATTTGCGGCATTCATAGCGCCCTCTGAATCGCCGGCGCCTGTTATATTATGAATTTCATCAATAAAAAGAATAACATTTCCGGCTTCTTTAACCTCGTTAATAAGGCCTTTTACCCTGCTTTCAAACTGGCCGCGAAATTGTGTGCCAGCAACAAGGCTTGTTAAATCTAAAAGGAAAATTTCCTTATTGCGTAGGCCCGCCGGCACTGTGCCATTAGCAATGTGCAAAGCTGTGCCCTCGGCTATTGCGGTTTTACCAACGCCGGCCTCGCCAATTAAGCAGGGGTTATTTTTTTGGCGGCGTGATAAAATTTGTATTGTGCGGTAAATTTCTTTATCGCGGCCTATAACCCTATCAAGCTTACCTTCTTTTGCTTTTCCTGTTAAATTTTCGCAATAATTATCTAAAAACTTGCGGTTTTTTGCATTTTCTTTTTTGCCGCCTGCCTTTTTTGTATCATTTTCTTCTTTTTTATTGCGGCTGCTGAAAATACTAAACGGAAAAGTACCCGCGCCACCGGGGGCAAAATCGTCTTCGTCTTCGTTTGCATCGCTATTGGCAAAACTTTTTAACTCTTTTGGCAATTCTTCCTCAGGGGTGTTTTTCATGCTTTGTATCATCTCTTGCATATCAACTTCGCCTGATTCAAGCATACCTGTAACTCTCTCTTCCATCGCCTCAAACTCTTCGGGCGATATCCCAAAATTTTTAAGCATATCGTCCATTGGTTTAAGCCCTATTTCACGTGCGCAAGAAAGGCAATAGCCCTCGGTTTGTGCGCTTTTATTTTCCATTCTTTGTACAAAAACTATTGCGGGTTTCTTTTTGCATCTAATACAAATCATTTAGTAATAACCTCTGTTCTGAATTAATTAAATCTAAAATTTCAATATTTAAAATTCCAACATTTGTAATTTCAAACAATATATTTTCAAATATTGAATATAATATACCGTTTTCAAAAATATTTACACTGCCCGGCGATATAACCGTAGTGTACAGCTGTATTCCAAGCCAGATAATAAGAAGCAAAAAAATTGTTTGAATAATTGCGCAAATTGCGCCTAAAACAAAAGCCAGTGCCTTATTTGCCTTGCCTAATATCGGCACTTTATCTATAATTTTTGTGGCTTTTGCAACAATGCCAAAAATTACAACTATAATTATATATATTAATATAAACAATATTATTGCAATTATTTGCGTTACCAAAGGCTCTAAATAATTTTGTATAATTGTCGACGTTAAATCGTCTGTAACCATCGAGATATCTTGCGTTAAAAGCCCTTGTAAAAACCCGGGTATTTCGCTTGCATTGCTGTTTAAGTACTCATCAAGTGTTTGAGCGCCCATGTCTTGCACCAGTTGGTTTAAATAATCTGTTATTGGCGCCCTTAAAAGTTTATCGAATATAAGTTTTGAAAGCGGTGCGCTTACAAAAAACGCAATTACAATTGCAAAAATTTTGCCTATAAGGTTAATTAACCCTTTAACAAACCCCTCTTTAACAAAATAAAATACAGTTATGCCAAAAATTATCACCAGTATAATATCAAGCACATATCCAAAATAATTTTCCATGCTAAATCAATCCTTTTTTTAAAATTTTATGCCAGTGGTACTGTGTTTTCACTTAGATAATTTAATTCACCCTCTGTTAATAATATTAAATCTGCCGTGTTAATTATTTGCACAGGTGTTTTTTGTGTATTATATTTGTGCAATAAATCTCCGTTTAAATCATATTGCCAAACAGCGTTTTTTAAGTATATGTAAACATTATTATCTATAAAATCTATGCCTGTTGCCACTTCGCCGATATTTGCGCCGCTTTGGTATTCAAGTTTGGCGTTTATAATTTCAAATTCGGTTATTCCGGGGTAATTTTCATCGCCAAAAAGCAGTGCTATATTATTATATTCGTTTGTTTTAACGCTTTGCAGTATTTTTTCATTATAATTATACCTTGCTATTTCCTCGCCTGTGTTTTTATTATAAAGCGCTGTGTATGAATCGTAAACAATAAGCAAGCCCTCGCTTGTATATTGCATTAAAAGCGGTATGCCCTCGCTTGCATTAAAGTTTGCTATCGCCTGTTCGTGCCTTGTGCTGTAAAAAATTACTTGTGTTGAAAGCGCACCGCCGTTTGAAGATAAAAGCGCAACGGCAAAATTTTTATTATTATCTTCAAAAGCTATTGAGAGCGGAATGTCATTCGTATTGTTCCATGTCCATATATTATTATATTTTTCATCGAAAACATAAAGGCTGTTTTGCGTATACACCGCCAATGTGCCGTTGTTGCTCATTTGTGTGTAAATAACAGGTGTTTCAAAGGTGTGTGTAAAAAGCGTTTTGTCTCTGCCCTCAACGCTTATGTTGTTATATCCGCGGTTATAAAGGCAAACCCTTGTATCGCTTGCGCTTATAATAGGGTTTACAAAGCCATGGGGCACACGCCTTATAACATTGCCGTTATCTGTATATATTATAAGCTCTTTATCGCCCACAACAGCAAAGGTTCCAATTAGTTTTTCAGCCTTGCTTGCCCCTGTTATAGGCACATTAATTGGCATAGTTTGTGCCGGCATAAAGTAATATGAAACTGTATCTGTAAATTCGCCGAAACTTGCAAGCGGTGCTTCAAGAAAACCCAAAAAATAAGAAAACAAAACCAGGCATATAATTATTAATATGGTGAAAAACCATATTTGCTTTGCTTTTTTTTGCCGCCTTATTTCCAGTATACGCGGGTTGTGATGTGTAAATGATATTGTTTTGTTATTTTTATTTTTTGCCACATTACTTCCCCCATTTTATTATAACATGTTTTTAAAAGGTATTTGTTAATAATTTAATAATTAACTTTATATAAGAAAAGCCCTTGCGCCGGTGCGGTATCGCCGGCGTTAGCCCTGTTTTTGCTAAGCATTGCCTTTTGCGCATCGTTTGCGCTCATTCGTTTTGCGCCAACTTCAATTAATGTTCCCACCATAATTCTAACCATATTGTATAAAAAACCGTTTGCGCAAATATGAAACGAAATTTCATTACCGTTTTTTTCAATATTAAAAAAATAAACCGTTCGAACTGTGTCTTCAATATCACTTTTAATATTCATAAAGGCTTTGTAATCGTTTGTGCCGCAAAGAAGTTTTGCCGCTTTTTGCATTTCCTCAACATCTAATTTATATGGCACTTTATGGCTGAAATCTGCCGTAAAAACATCATCTAGGGCGCTGTTGTTAATTTTATATATATACTCCTTGCTTTTTGCGCTATATCTTGCGTGGAAATCATCTTTTACCATATGTGCACTTTGCACTTTTATATCTTTTGGCAAAAAGCGGTTTAGCGCCAGCGGCAATTTGTAAATATCAATTGGTTTTGGCTGTGCATAACTTGCGCAATAGCCAAGCGCATGCACGCCCGAATCTGTTCTTGAGCACCCTTTTATAGGCGGGCGTGTGCCGTATAATTTTTCCATTGCATTTTGCAATTCTTCGCATATGCTTACAGCGTTTTTTTGAACTTGAAAACCGCAATATTTACTGCCGTTAAATTGCAATATAATTAAAACATGCATATTACACCCCTATGCGTGCAAAAAATAGCGAAGATGCGCCCATTATAACAAACACAAGCACCGCGGCGGCGCAAATTGCAATATCTTTTGGTTTTAAGTGCAGCTGTTTTAGGCGCGTTCTGCCCTCGCCGCCGTTGTAACAACGGCACTCCATTGCCATTGCAAGTTCGTCTGCCCTTCTAAAAGCCGAAACAAAAAGCGGCACCAAAACAGGTATAAGCGCTTTTATTCGGCTTTGCAAATTGCCTGTGTCAAGCTGTGCGCCCCTTGCCTTTTGCGCATTCATAATTTTTTCGGTTTCCTCTATTAAAAGCGGTATAAAGCGAAGTGCAATTGTCATAATCATGGCGAGCTCGTGCACAGGTAGGCGCAATTTCGCCAATGGTGCAAGCAATTGCTCTATTGCGTCGGTTAAAGCGATTGGGCTTGTTGTGTATGTTAAAAGGCTTGTGCCTGCAATTAAGCAAATTATACGCACGGCTATCATTATGGCATAGCGCACACCCTCTATATAAATTTCAATTACCCAAAACGAGAATATAGGCTCGGTTTTACCCACCATAAAAAACAGATTTAAAATTGAAGTAAAAATAATAATTGGAATGATTGGCTTTAAGCTTTTTAAAATAACTTTTAGTGGAATTTTTGCAATTAAATAAAGCGCACATAAAAGCAAAACGCTAAAGCCCAACGCCCCAAAATTAGGCACGGCAAACAGCATTATAATAAATACTATTGAAAGAATAATTTTTGCACGTGGGTCTAACGTATGAAGGGCTGAATTTCCGGGGAAATGCTGGCCTATTGTGATATCTCTTAACATTTAACCACCCGCCTTTTCTTGCGCTTTTGCCATTATGGTTTTTATGGCATAAGGCACGGTGTAAACATCGGTTTTAATATCAATGCCCATGTTTTTTAATTGTAAAAATATCTTTGTAATTTGCGGCACGCTAAGGCCTAAATTTAAAAGTTCATCTGCCCTTGCAAACACATTTTCGGTTTTATCGAACATCACAATTTTGCCTGCGTTCATAACAAGCACTTTATCGGCATATTTTGCAATGTCTTCCATTGAATGGCTTACTAAAATTGTTGTGCCTTTGCTTTGGTCGTGATATTGCCTTAACTGGCCTAAAATCATATCTCTTCCGGCAGGGTCTAGCCCTGCGGCGGGTTCATCAAGCACTAAAAGTTTAGGGCGCATTGCAAGCACGCCGGCAATTGCAACTCTACGTTTTTGGCCACCCGAAAGCTCGAATGGGTTTTTTTGCAAAAGTGCATCATCTATTCCACAAAATTTTGCCGCGCTTAGCACTCTTTCGTTTATTTCCTCGCTCGAAAGTTTCATGTTTGTTGGGCCATAGGCTATGTCTTTATAAATAGTTTCCTCAAAAAGCTGGTATTCCGGATATTGAAACACAAGCCCTACCATATAGCGAAAATCTATAATATTTTTTTGCTCTTGCCAAATATCTTTGCCATTAATAAAAACTTTGCCGCTTGTTGGCTTATTAAGCGCATTAAAATGTGAAATAAGCGTAGATTTTCCACAACCTGTTGAGCCTATTATGCCAATAAACTCGCCCTCGTTTATGCTTAAATTAACATTGTCTAGCGCTTTTGTTTCATCGGGCAAACCCATGTTGTAAACATAGCTTAAATTTTCGGTGCGCACAATTTCGCTTTTTATCATGTCGCTCATGCTTGCACCTCCTTGCCTTTTAAAAGATTATAAAGCGCGTTTGCACATTCTTGCGTTGTTATAATATCGCTTGGCAAATTAAAGCCGGCTTTTTGCAACTCAAAGCAAAGCTCTGCCGCTTGGGGAACATCTATTTTAAAACTGCGCACTTTTTCAACTTGGCTAAACACTTCTTTTGGCGTTCCCTGCATTGCAATTTCGCCCTCGTGCATAACAATTACCCTATCTGCCAAAACGGCTTCTTCCATATAATGCGTAATATGCACAACGGTTATGTTAAATTCATTATTAAGTTTTTTAACAGTGCTCATAACTTTTTCCCTGCCAATAGGGTCTAGCATGGCGGTGGCTTCGTCTAGCACAAGGCAATTTGGGCGCATTGCAATTACGCCGGCAATTGCAACACGCTGTTTTTGTCCGCCGGATAATTTGTGCGGCGCTTTATCTTTATGTTTATATATGCCTGCCATATGCATAGCTTCATCAACCCTTGCGCGCAATTCATCTTGCGGAACGCCTAAATTTTCGGGCGCAAAGGCAACGTCTTCCTCTACTATTGTAGCCACAATTTGGTTATCGGGGTTTTGAAAAACCATTCCAACTTTTTGGCGAAGTTCAATAAGGCGCTGTTCATCTTCGGTTGATATGCCCATAACCGTAACCGTGCCTTTTTTTGGCAGCAAAATTGCGTTAAAATGCTTTGCAAGCGTGCTTTTTCCGCACCCGTTTGCGCCTAAAACCGCAACAAATTCGCCTTTATTAACCGCCATAGATAAGTTGTTTACAGCGTTTTTACCCTTTTGCGAATAACTAAAGGAAATATTATTTACATCTATCATATTTTGTGTGTTATTTTTCAAATTTCTACTCCGTTTTTGCACTTTGTGTTTAATAAAATAAAAATATTTATGTTTTCAAATAGCTAGCATCATGTAATATGTTTATTTTTCGGCGGTATATTCATCTAAT
Source organism: uncultured Bacteroides sp. (assembly GCA_964369495.1). Lineage (GTDB taxonomy): Bacteria > Bacillota > Clostridia > Oscillospirales > Ruminococcaceae > Ruthenibacterium. Next base: position 60,907 of record CAYJGM010000001.1, read on the forward strand.
AATATAGCCATACATAAAATATCTCCATAGCCATCTTTTTGTTTTACGGCATTTCGCAATTTTCCCTCGTGAACAAAACCTGCTTTTTCATAAGTTTTTATTGCTCTTTCATTAAATGAAAACACTTCTAAAGCAACTCTTTGAAGTTTTAAGTGATTAAATGCAAAATTTAAAATTGATTTTGTTGCAAAACTTCCAAAACCTTTTGATAGATATTCCGAATAAAAAATACAAATTCTGTAATGGGCACTTTTTATATCTAAATCTATTTCGTTTAACACCACTTCGCCTATGATTTTATTTTTATCAAAAATTAAAAAATCATATCGCGAGTTATCATTCAAACATTTTTTATAAAAATTTCTAACTTCACTTTCCTCGTAATACGATTTTGAGCCTGTAAGGTAGTTAATTTCGTCATCACAATTATAAAAAGCTGTTATGTAATCGTCTATATTATTTTGTTTTGCAATGGCTATTTTGCGCTCACCATCAATATATTCTAAATTTGTTTTCACAGTATTGCTCCTTGTTTTATTACTAAAACCATTTATTGTTTTTGCTATTATAAATCCAGCACCATTTGTTTATATGGAGATGCCTTAAAACCAAGGTTTTGATATAGTTTTATTGCTCGCTCGTTTTCGTTTGTAACTTCAAGCCTATATCTTTTTACTTTATCATCGTGCTCGCTGCGTATAAAATTAATAATTTTTGTGCCAATTCCTTTGCCTTTAAATTTATCTCTAACATAAAGTTCCTCTAAAAAAACAGTAAGGCCGCCAACCTCGGTAACATATGTGAGGGATAAATTGCAAAAACCTGCGTAATCATCGCCTTGTTTGCATATTATAATTTTAACGAAAGGGCTGTTGTTTAAAGCTTGCTGTGTGGTTGCCTTTAAGTATTCTTTTGGAATATTATGCGAAACTGCATTTGTTGAATAAAATTCGGCAAGCATTTTCTCATATTCGGCGGTATCTTGCTGTTCAAGATATTTAATCATAAATTCTCCTGTGTTTTTGGGGATTGTTTATATTTGGCTTTCATTTTAGGAAAATAAAGTTTACATTAATTGTGAAATTGTTATTTTGCGCAAATAAACATACCATACTCTTTTGAAACTAAAATTTTCCCGTTTATCTTTTTGCTTTCTAATATTCAAAACCGTTCTTTTTTATTGCAAGCACTATACTTCAAAAGAAATTTGCGCTTCAAAACAATTTGTGTTTTCCATATTCGCCGTAAAGTAAAAATCATCATTTTGTATTTTTGCACTTTGTAAATTAAATTGTGCAGTAACCGGTATTTCATTGTGATAAGATATAGCAAACCTTTTCCACTGCTTGTTTTTAACAATTTCAAGTGGCAAATTATCGCAAACAATATCGGCATAGCTTGTATTGTTGATATGCATGTTTTCATCACAGCGCAAAAAAGTTGCCGTTTCGATTTTGCTGTTAGTTGGTATTGCTTTTTCAATTTTTAAATTAAGTGTGGGAATATCCCACTTTTCAAAAACATCGGGAAACCCTTCGGGCGCACGGCGTAAAATTTTATGTAATTTTGTATCTATAAGCACCCAAATAGAGCAAACCTCTACAAGAAGTTCACCGGTGCTTGCATCTTTAATTTCGGTGTAGCGTGGATTTTGTGCGCGCCCTGTTGCGGCAACATGTGTTGTTACAATTATGTTTTGGTTAAATACAGGTATTTTATGGCACACTGCCGCCGCTTTTGCAATTATATAACCCGTGTTTGTTTTTTTGTGAAGTTCGCTGTTAATGCCAAGCGCCCATGCGTGTTCATTGGCAACTTGTTGCACATAGCGAAGGCATGTACCAAGTGTCATGCGGTGTAACATATCGCAATCGGCTATTTTTACTTTGTAGTTTTGTGTGAAATTTTTACTCATTTAAACTTAACCCCGTTTATAGTTCATATTTTATGATTGAAATTCATAATTATTACAATACAATATTTTACCATGCCATAATATAAATGTCAAAAATACGGGGGAAAATATGCAAACATTTAACGAACTGCTGCACGCTGTTTTATGGGGCCCTTTTATGCTTATACTTTTACTTGGGTGTGGATTTTATTTTACAGTAGGCACTAATTTTTTTCAATTTATTAAATTTAAATTTTGGGTTAAATTTACTTTTGGAAGTTTGTTTTCTAAAAAAAGTAAAAGTAATAAAAAAGATAAAAACAGCTTAAGTGCGTTTGAAAATTTTACAGCGGCGCTTGCGGGAACATTGGGCACGGGAAATATTGTGGGGGTTGCAACTGCGCTTATAGCGGGCGGGCCGGGCGCAATATTTTGGATGTGGTTATCTGCACTTTTTGGAATGATGACAGGCTTTGCAGAAAATGTATTAGGCATAATGTACAGGCGAAAAGCCGCAAATGGCGAATGGCTTGGTGGGCCTATGTATTATTTGGAATTTGGGGTAAAAAGCAAATTTTTAGCTGTAATGTTTGCGGTTTTTGCAATTTTTGCAAGCTTTGGAATGGGAAATTTAACACAAAGCAACAGCATTGCAAACACATTAAGCGAAAGCTTTGGCATACCGTTAATAATAACTGCGGCAACTACAACTTTTTTATTGTTAATAATTGTTTTGGGTGGCATTAAACGCATTGGGGCTGTAACATCAAAGTTAATACCAACAATGGCAGTTTTATATATTATGGGCTGCTTAATTATACTTATAAAAAACAAAGAAAATATACAAAGCGCATTTTTACAAATATTTTACGGGGCATTTAATTTTAAAAGTGCCGCGGGCGGCATAGGCGGCTACGGCATAATTAGGGCGATGCGTTTTGGCATTGCACGCGGTGTTTTTTCAAACGAAGCCGGGCTTGGCAGTAGTGTTTTAATACACAGCGCAAGCGAAATAAAAAAGCCTGTTGAACAAGGCCTATGGAGCATATGCGAAATTTTTACAGATACAATAGTTATTTGTACATTAACAGCACTTTGTGTTTTAACAAGCGGTGAACTTAGCACAAACAGCAATGGTGCGGCGCTTGTTGTTAATACTTTTAAGGCGGGGCTTGGAGGCTTTGGCAATGTTTTTTTAGGTGTTGCTATGCCGCTTTTTGCTTTTAGCACACTGCTTAGCTGGAGCTTTAACGGCGAGCAAGCATTTAATTATTTGTTTGGGCAAAAAGCTAAAAAAGCTTATAAATTCATTTTTGTTGCGCTTATTCCGCTGGGTTTTTTTATGCAAACAGAGCTTGTTTGGCAAATAAGCGATACCTTTAATGGACTAATGGCAATACCAAATTTAATTGGAATTGTTTTTTTAAGCGGTAAGGTGTTTACAGAGTTTAAATTATACTTTGAACCAAAGAAAGGCTCTTCACAAATATTATAACTAATAAATTCGCATCAATTAGACAAACCGGCAATTATACGAAGTTTAAACGGCATTTAGCATTGCAAAAACACATTTAACATTGGTTTAAACACAAAAAACCCTTACCGAAATTGGCAATCTCGGTAAGGGTTGCTTTTTATCAACTGTTTTATTTCACACACACTAAGATTAATTTCTTAAAGCTATGTTTACGGGCTTGGCGTTGCCGGTTGCGCTACATAATACTCTAATCTAATGGTTGAACCGTAGGTTGAAATTGTGCCCGGCAAAATATCTTGCGATATTATTTTGTTATCTATTAAAGAATTATCGGCGGTAGAAATTGGAACAAGGGTAATATTAAAGTAGTTTGCGTTTGAAATTGTGGAAACTGCGGTGTAATCTACCCCAACAAAATTTGGCATTGCTGCGGTGGGGCTTCCGGGCATAACATAAAGCTCTATGGTGTCGCCCTCGCTCATTCTTGTGCCGGGGGCAACGCCTTGTTGCCAAACTTCGCCCGGGTCACGGTTTGGGGCGCTTTGCTCTTTAAACACGGGCACAATATTTAATGCCGTGCATGTTGCAATTGCTTGCTCGCGCGTTATAATATTTGGGTAAGAAGCGCCTTCGTCTGCAACTAAATCGGGCGCATAAATAACTTTGCCGGATGAAACAATAAAATTAATTCTATCGTTTATTTGTATTGTTTCATTAATGTGGTCGTGCGATAAAATTGTGCCTGCGGATTTATCTGATTCCGTATAAGTTATGTTGATTGTTAAAGCCGCACCGTTTTCGTTAAGTGGCAATAACCAATCACGTATTGCGCTCTCGCTTTGGCCTATCATAGAATTCATTATAAGCGTATCGCCAAGCGAGTAAACAAGTTCTACATAATCGCCGCTTTCGTAAAGCGAGCCTATTGCCATGCTTTGGCTGATAAGCGTGCCTTTGCTATACCCTAGCATGTATTTTTCGGTAGATGTAATGGTTATTCCAAGCTGGGTTGCCTCGAATGAACCTTCTTCTTTTGTAAGTGCGGCAAAATTGGGCACCCTTATTTCTTTGCCGTTTGAAACCGTAAGCGTAACTGTATCGCCCTCGCGGATAGTTTGCTCTGCCTTAATATTTTGGCTTATAATTTGGCCTTTGGCAATTGTATCGCTAAATTCCTCTTCAATTTTAATAATTATATTATTATCTGTGCCAAATTTTTCTGCCTCTTCTAAACTTAGCGTTAAAAAGTTGGGAAGCGTAACAGATACACCCTCGCCTTTGCCGTTTGAAAATACGACATAAAACGGTGTGTCGCGCCTAATTTGCGTGTCTATAACGCTGTTGTCGTTCACTGTAAATTCAATAACTTCACCTGCAGGTATTGTTAAGCTATCCTCGGTTGTAATGCGAACTTTTGTCATAAGGTTTTGCTCTGCCCATGTTTCAAGTTCTGAAATTGACATATTCATTACATCGGGCACGGGCACTAAAATGCTTAAATCGGGGCCTGCCGAAACAATAAGCTGTAAAAATTCTCCGCTTGCAACGGTTTCGCCCGCAGCAGGGCTTTGCGAAATTATTGTGTTTATAGCTATGGTATCGCTAAATTGATCTTCGGTTCGAATTAAAACATCGTTTTCACTTGCCCAAAGTTGGGCATCGTTAATTTGCCAGCCCTCGTCTGCCATTGCGGGCAAAGGCGTGCCACGTGAAAGCAAAATTGCAAAAATTATTATGGCAATAAGCGCTATAGCACCTATAATTATATAGCCCCATGGCAATTTATTTTTTTCTTGCACAAAACCGCCGCCGCTGTTACTTGGAGGCGCAAAGCCTGTTTGCTCTTCAAAATTTAAACTTTCGCTACTGTTTTCTTGGCTTTGCTGTGTAAAATTTTGGGGCGCTGAAAAGCCGTATTCATTGTTTTTTGAAGTTTTTATATTATTCTCTTGTTGTGAAGATGAATTTGCATTTTGCGCATTTGTGTTATTTTGTTGCACAGGCGCTTTTTTTGCGTTATTTGCGGCAGTTTGCTCGCTTTGCGCTTTGCGCGTGTAATTATCTAAAAAATCGTTTCCCATTTTATAATACCTTTCACATAAACCCCTGCTTTACATAAAGCAGGGGAGTGCACTTTGGAGTTTAATTAGTAATATCTTTCTTTTTAAATACAAGCGAGGCTATAACTAAAAGCACCGCTGAATAAACTATCATAACCGCAACGCCAAGCCCTGTGCTTATAGGCATGCCTTTTTCCATCAAGGTTTCCGTGAAATAAGAAGGGCTAAATACATCGTTCATATAAATATACATAACAGGCGTGAAGGCTAAAATATCTACAGGGGTATTGTTGGCCATTATTGGCAACAATATCATTGTGCCAACTAAGGCAAGCATTGGAATAATTATTGCCACAGCTATATTTCGCATTACCGCAGAGCAGAAGAAAGCAAGTGAATACACGAAAATTATGCTTGCAAAGCCTGCAAAGAAATCGCCTATAAACATCAAGAAGAAGTTCACTTCGCCGCTTGCCGTATAATTTGGAAAAACGTAATCGCCAAAGCCGTACATTACACCGCAAACAATTATTGATAATAAATATGTTGCAAAATATAAAGCAAAAATATAAAGCATACCGCCTAAATATTTGCTGGCAAAAATTTTAGTGCGTGTTCTGGGCCTTATCATTAAAAGGCGAACCGTGCCGCTTTGGAATTCGGTTGCCATAACCCAGCCGCCCAAAAGAACCGCAAAAACAGAGATTAACGAAAGCATTGAAAGTTTGCCGTATAATTGGATTCTTGCGCCCTCATAAATAAAGCTCATATCGGGTTTATTGCTGTTAAGTGAATTATCGGCAATAAGCACATTAAGTTGCATAGTTTGTATTTCATTTAAAAGAGCTTCTTCATAAGCAATATATGTGCCGTATTCTCTTCTTGCCCATTCATCTTCAAGGAATTGCTCCTCGGTTAATTTATTAGTTTGCTTGTATAAAATATCTTGTGCCGCCCATTTTTTCTGGTTAAGTGCGCTATCTTGCCAAGAGCCATCGTTGGGTTTAATATCATTTTCAAGCCTGAAATACATTTCGGGTATGCTGGTTTCGGTTATGCCTTGGTTTTCAAGAACTAAACGGTTAATTTCATTGTTTAAATTTTCTTCTTGCGCAGGCGCTTCTATAATATCTTTTTCAAGCTGTTCTATTCGCTCGGTGTTAAGCTTAACGGTGTTTTCAAGTTCTCTTACAGATAAATCAACATAAGTTGCGAAATCGTCGTTTATCATTATATCATCAAAATCAGAAACAAATTCGCTAAGCGTTGCAATTTCCTCGGCTCTTTCTTCGTTTGTCATATTAATATAGCCGTTATATACCGCATCTTCATACCAGCTTATATTATTAATTGCTGCTTTTAAATCGGCAAAATTTGCGTCATTTGCGTCTGTAATATTTTCAAAATCGCTTGTGTTTAATTTTTCAAGCAAAAATATTGTTATTAAATTTTCGCGTGTTGTCCATAAATAATTCATTCTGTAATCGTAAAAATATTCTTCGGGGTTATCGTTTGTTTTTACTAACGGCGCATATGTTTCATACTTTTCTATTATAACATCGTATAAATCAAACGCATACATTGCCGCATCGCCCGAAAGGCCGTAATCGCCAATATTTGCCTGCGCATCATACATCCACTGAAGCTCGCGTGCAACATCGTTGTTCCAGCTATATGTAACGCCGTCTATAACAATTTCCTCGTCATAGCCGTAATAATAACTGTTATACATGCTGCCGTATATTAATTCATTAACTACATTGTTCATTACGTAATCCAGTAAATGCACACCCAATGTTATAAAAAGTATAATTAAAATTGCCGCTACTATTATAAATTTGCTGCGCAACATATTGCGTGTTTCAGCAAAAATTTGTTTTGTAAAATTCATAAATTCACCCCTTAAGAAATTTGTGTTTTGCTGCCGGTTGTCATAGAGATAAAATCGTGCTCTAGCGAGCGCTGCGCGCGATTAACCGCATAGATTTTAATATTATCCGCAACAAGGCCTGCAATTATATTCGGTATTTCGTCGCTTTTCATAACAATGTTTACGCCGTCGGGCAATAAATCGCAATTGGTGTTAAGCGCTTTAAATTTATCGTGTACGGCTTTGTTGTTATCGGTAACAAAAGTGTAAGAAAAAACTTCAACATTTTCTTCTTGCACCATGCTTTTTTCGCCTATAATTTTACCGTTATCTATAATATAAATTCTATCGCACATAAGCTCCATTTCACTTAACAAATGGCTGGAAATAAAAACGCCTGTGCCTGCACTTTGCGCTAAATTCTTTAAAAGTTCACGCAATTCTTTAATGCCTATAGGGTCAAGGCCGTTTGTGGGTTCATCTAAAATTAAAAGTGGCGGCATATGTAAAATTGCCTGCGCAAGGCCAATTCTTTGGCGCATACCCAAAGAGTATGTTTTAATTTTAGTGTCAATTCGCTCTTTCATTTTAACAAGTTCTATAACACTGTCTATGTTCTTTTCGGCTTCTTTGCCGTAAAATTGTGCGAAATATTTTAAATTTTGCCTGCCTGTAAGGCCTTTGTATAAATCGGGGTTTTCAACAATGCCGCCAACATTTTGCATTGCTTTTTCAAAATTGTTAATTACGCTGTTGCCGCAAACGCTAATGTTGCCGCCGGTTATGCTAAAAAGCCCCATTATCATTTTTATTGTGGTTGTTTTACCGGCGCCGTTGGGGCCTAAAAACCCAACAATTTCGCCGCTGTTTACGGTTAAACTTATGTTGTCTACTATTGTTTTTTTCTTAATTTTCTTTGTAACGCCCTCTAGTTTTAACAGTTCCATGTGTCCCTCCGTTTTTTTGTTATTGTTAACTTATATTATTAATACGAAATACAAGTGTTTTTTATTTCAAAAAATAAAATAAAAATTAAACATCGTTTAACATTATAACCCAACAAGAAAACAAAATCAACTAAATTGGCTAAATATGGTGGTTTTTGCTTTATGTTGTTTGATGCAAATAATTATGTGTATTTAAACAGTAACAGTTTTTACTGATAAATATAAATATTATTATAAACACATTTCTTGAAGATACCTTTTGTTTTCATATTGAATATTGCATATAATAATATATAATTTGCGCTGTTATTTTATTGACAATCTACATTAAAAGGTATATAATTTTATATTGGTAGGGTAGTGGAACAAGAAAGTATAAATTTAAAATAAAGGAGAGCCGAATGTTAAACATTGAACAGGCAAAAGAGAGTTTTGAAAAGCTTATTAACGCACAGATAAAGCGCGTTGAGAAAATGCAACAACAAGGTGATTTTGTAAATTTTGAAAGCCTTGATGAAATTGTTATAGGTATTTGCGGCGGAGATGGAATTGGCCCTGTAATAACAAAAGAGGCAGAACGTGTGTTGCGCTTTTTACTTAAAGATGACGTTGAAAAAGGCAAAATTACATTTAAAACAATTGATGGCTTAACAATAGAAAACCGTGCGGCGCAAAACAAGGCTATTCCCGAAGATGTTTTAGCCGAACTTAAAACTTGCCATGTTATTTTAAAAGGGCCAACAACAACCCCACGTGCGGGCGATGAATGGCCAAATATTGAAAGCGCAAATGTGGCAATGCGAAAAGAACTTGATTTATTTGCCAATGTGCGCCCTGTGAAAGTGCCCGATTTAGGAATAGATTGGACATTTTTCCGTGAGAACACCGAGGGTGCATATGCGCTTGGTTCGAACGGCTTTGAAACACACAGTGGCATAAGCATTGATTTTACCGTTACCACCACAGAGGGAACACAGCGCCTTGCCAAATTGGCATATGATTTTGCAAATAAAAACAATAAAAAGCGTGTATCGATTATAACAAAGGCAAATGTTGTAAAAACTACCGACGGCAAATTTTTAAAACTTTGCCAAGAAGAGGGCGCAAAATACCCAAATATAACAACAGACGATTGGTATATAGATATTATGACGGCAAAATTGGTTGATGAAAAACGCCGCACAGATTTTGAAGTTTTCATTTTACCTAATTTATACGGCGATATTTTAACAGATGAAGCCGCTGAATTTCAAGGCGGCGTAGGCACAGCAGGAAGCGGAAACATAGGAAAAAAATATGCAATGTTTGAAGCTATTCACGGCAGCGCCCCACGTATGATGCAAGAGGGCCGTGGCCAATATGCCGACCCATGCAGCATGCTGCGTGCCGCTGCAATGCTTCTTTCGCACATAGGCTACCAAGAAAAAGCACAACAGCTTGAAAAAGCGCTTGATAAATGTATGTTCACACAAAAAACATTAAAAATCACAGGAAGAGATACGGGTTGTACTTGTAGCGAATTTGGCGATTATGTAATGGAAAACATATAAAAAAACCGTGATATTTTGCATAAAGTTTGCGCACAATATATGCGATATTGTATTAATTAATTTATTTGCACAGCATTTATTTTATAAACGAAAGGTGAATAATTATGCCCTTTAATACAAAAGCCTCATTACCTGTAATACACAGGCTTCCCAAATATTTAAGATACTTAAATGAATTAAAAGCCGAGGGAGTGAAAAAAATTTCTTCCAGCGGTCTTGCAAAATTAATGGGAACAACCGCCTCGCAAGTGCGGCAAGATTTCAATTGTTTTGGCGGCTTTGGCCAACAAGGCATAGGGTATCAAGTAGATGTTTTAATTAGCGAAATTGATGCATTACTGTTTACCAAAGAAAAACTTGGAACTATATTAATAGGTACAGGGCGCCTTGGGCGTGCAATTTCGGGTTATTTAACACAAAGTGCAAAAGGCTATGAGCTTTTGGGCTCGTTCGATATTAACCCGGATGAAATAGGAAAAGAACTTTGCGGTGCAAAAATATACAGCGTAGATAACCTTGATGAGTTTTGTAAAATGCACAAACCCAGGGTTGCTGTTTTATGCGTGCCCAAAGCGGCCTCTAGGGAAATTGCACCAAAACTTGTGGAACTTGGCATAAAAGGTTTTTGGAATTTTAGCCACTATGATTTAAGAGTGAATTTTGATAATATTACAGTAGAAAATGTTCACCTTGGTGATAGCCTTGCAAGCTTGGGATATCGAGTTAGAACAGAGTGGGAGAATGATTAATGGCAAAACTATATTATAGATACGGTGCTATGAATTCAGGCAAAAGTACAGCGCTTATGCAAGTTGCGCATAATTATGAAGAACGTGGCATGAGGGTTTTAATTTTAAAGCCTACAGTAGACACAAAAGGCGGCGAGAGCCTTGTTTCGCGCCTTGGCGTAATTAGAAAAGCCGATGTTAGCGTTTTGCCAAGTATGAATATTGAAGATGTGTTGAAAGAAGATATAAAGGTAAACGGTGCACCGCCTGCTTGTATTCTTTCAGACGAAAGCCAGTTTTTTACCAAACAGCAAGCCGAACAACTTTTTTTAATTACCATAACGCACAATGTGCCTGTAATTTCATACGGCCTTAGAACAGATTTTTCGCTTAACGGATTTCCGGGTTCCACAAGGCTTTTAGAACTTGCACACAATATTGAAGAGATGAAAACAATTTGCGAATGTGGAAAAAAAGCTATGTGCAACGGCAGAAAAATTAACGGCGAATATGTTTTTGAGGGCGAACAGGTTGCAATTGATTTTGAGGATAACGTAGAATATCAATCGCTTTGCCCATCTTGCTATTTAAAAGCAAGAAATGAGTTTTACAATAAAGAAAAATAATTTATTTATTTTTATAATTATAAAAAAATCTTACCCAAAACAACGTTTTCAGGTAAGATTTTTTATTGTTAATTTTATACTAGGGTGGCAATATGTGTTTTTTATTTACCAAAAGTTAAAAAATTGTGGCAGTGCACCAAGTAAAGCAAAAGAATTACATCGGCTTAGAATTTTTGGCGGTATAAAAATTTGTTTTAGCTTATTTTGCACAAATTATTTATTCATTCACAATTTTTTCAATTGATTCAATAATATATTTTTGCTTTTTAAACACTAAATCAACCAAAAGCGATAAATATTTCATCATGATTGCCATTATTGTAAACATGCCGAAAAAACCGGCCGATAACACAAGCATGGTTGTTGTATAGCCCTCGACAGGGTTGCCTAAAAGGAAAACAACAATGGAATAAATGCCTATTGCAATTGTAAAAGCCGCCATTAAAACAGTGAATGAAATAGAAATTTTATGCGCTAAATTCGTGAAAAGTATAAGCGAATTTATTGCGGTTTCCTGTTGTTTTTTTACTGTTTTTTTTGCATAGTTGGAATTTTTGTTTTTTTGCGGTGTGTAAGTTAGCGTTTTTATTTTTAAGCCGCTGTTTGCATAAACTGCCTTTCTGTATGGCAGTATTTTGTTTAGCGAGTTTACCCTGTTTATTGCACGGCGCGATAAAACCCTAAAACTTTCGGTATCAAGCTTGTATTGCGAGGCCGAATTTTTATTATAAAATTTATAAAACATTGAAGATGATATGCTTGTGTGTTTGCCTTTGGCAGATACAATATCAAAACCTTGCAGCGATGTAAAATATGTTTGCATTATAAGCGAGGTGTCGTAATCTATAAATTGGTGGTCGAACTCGAAAACAAAATCGCCTATGGCAAGCTCTACGCCGGCGTTCATGCATTGTTCTATGCCTTGAAAATAACTCATGTTAATAATGCTTAACATAGCGCTGTTTTGTGAAGTTTTAGCCCAGTTTTTTATTTTGTTTGTTGCGTTGTCGTCTGAGTTATCGTTTACAATAATTATTTCGTATTTTTCGAAATTATCGTTTAAAACTTGGTTTAAAGCGTCGACAAAATAAACTATGCTGTCTTCATTATTATATAGATAAACAACCGCCGAAACAAAGTTTTTTTCTTTGTTAATGTTCATTTTTTAGCACCTCGTTTAAATCGTATACCGTGTTAATTTTGCCCGAAAGCACGCTTATAAATGTTGGGTTATCGCTAAATTTTCTAATTACTGTGGGCCTTGAATCGTCAATTTCCGAAGCCATTAAAATAGGCTTAACCGAAAAAAGCGATGTTTCATATTCAAAGGCATAATCATCTTTTAAATATTTTCGTGCTAAATTTGCCATGTAAGGCCATGCGCTTTGCGGTTTTGCCTTGCAATTATTGCAATTGCCAAGCTTTAATGGGCTGCAATAACCGCCGCTTTTTTCTTGGCATTTAAAAGTTGGCAAAACATCATAACTTGTTGTGTGCGGTGTAAATGTTACACTTGTTAGCGAGTGTAGGCCTGTTTTACCAAAAGGCATTATTGAAAAAAACGGCCCGTCCATAACCGTTATACCAACATTTTGCAATTCGCTTGAAATTTTACATAAAATAATTTCGCACAATTCATATTTTATTTTAAACGGCTCGTAATTTAAAAAATTATGTATACGGTTTACATTTGCATATGTTGCGTTTAAAATAAAGCCGCTTTTAAGGGTTTGGCCGTTTGAAAGCGTTATTTCAAAGTTGTTTTCCTTTTTTTCAATAGTGTTAATTTGAGCATTGTATATTATTTTACAGTTTTCATAACCGTTTAACTCTTTTAAAAAATAATTTTTCAATAAATTTGCATCATAGGTGTATTCGGTGGTTAAAAATGTGCCATCGCACATGCCGTTTTTAAAATATTTATCTTGTGAAATTTCCTCGCATTTTATGTTGGCATCTTTGCAAAATTTAATAAATTGGCTTTTATCTGTCCAAGAGAAATTTGCGGAAGTTGCATACACTTTTTCAAAGTTTTTATTGATGCAAAATTCGTAGTCTTCATTAAATTTATCAAAATAAGCCTTAGATTTAAGCGCCGTGGAAATAGAACGAGGGTAGTGGTAGCCCATGTGCACCCTAGCTTGGTTTATATATGTTGCCCTTGAAAAACAGGCGCTATCATATTCAAGCACACTAACGCTATCGCCTTGTTTTACGCAATAAAGCGCAGAATAAAGCCCATAAAGCCCTGCGCCTATTATGATTTTATGCGCCATTTAATTGCCACCCTCTTTTGCGTTAAATTTTCTGAAAAAATTTTGAAATAATATTTTCATAAGCTGTGCGTTTGCGCTAAATCCTTTTATTTTTGTGGGCGCTTTTTCGCCTTTTGGGTACGCGCGTTTAACGGGTATTTCGCATGTTTTAAGGCCTAATTGGTTAGCCCTTACAGAAAGATATGCCAAAAGTTCATATGTTAAAAAAACATCTCTGAATGGTTTTACATCTTCATGCGTAAGATATTTTTTTGAATGTGCCCTAAAGGCATTTGTTGTATCGGTATACCATTTGCCGGCGGTTAGCGAAATTACAGGCGCATGAATAAACCTTACCGCAATCCATCTTATAAGCGGCGTATTTTCAGCCACGCCGCCTTTTATAAAACGCGAACCTTGTACAAAATCGTAGCCGTCATCAAGTTTTTCAATAAATTTAATTACATCTTCAATGCTGTCTTTATTATTGCCGTCTATTGTAATAATGCCCTCATAACCGCGTTTTAACGCCCAGTAAAAACCCATTCGCATCTGTGCGCCTTGTTTTCCGGGCCCTTGCTTTACAAGCAAAGTGTTCACGCCAAGCGTTTTTAATATATTTTCGTTTGTGCAATTATCGGTAGAGCCGCCATCGCAAATTATTATATCGCACAAGGTATCAATTTTGTGCGCTTGTGCTTTTAAAAGCTGGTTTTTAATGCGCTCGCCCTCATTTATTATGGGTATAATAAGGCTATATTTTGTTTTTTTATCTGCGTATTCATCACATTTAAAATTCGGAACACCTTGTATGTTTTCAAATATCAAAACAATTTCTCCTTAACAAAAACGCAAAGTATAAAAATATACTTTGCGTTAATTTTAACATACTAACTTGCTAAATGCAAATATTTCATCGGTTCTGCTTTCGCCTTATTTTGGCACACTGCCACAGATTTTGGGTTTTGCTTAAATAAAAAACGGGTTCGTAGTATATCGGTTTTTTTAAGGTGGTTTTCATGTTTTTATAGCGCAAAATATATGAAAACCATACGCCTACAAAAATTTAAAATTCTTTTTGCTCGAATATTTTTTTGGATATATTTACAGAAAATATAAAAAGAAGAACAACAAATAATATTCCAAGCAGAATTAAAATTGTATAGTTTTTTAGTATATCGGTTACGCCTAAAAGTGAAACAACGCCAATCAGAAGTGTTCCCATGGCAACTATAATAAAAATCCAAATTCTTGCTTTTTCAACGCCGTATTTTATTTGCAAAGGGTATAAAATTAAAACCATAGCGCAGCAAACTGCCGATACCGATAAGCTTGAAAGCATTTGCGCTGTAAAACTAATATCGCTGTTTAAAGATGTAAATATAAACGAAATTATTAAGCAGAACAGTAAACATAAAATTATCATAATTCCTAAAAATGAATACCGCGCATACACAATATTTTTGATGCTTATGGGCATGGTTTTTACAAGGCGGTAAAAATTGGTTTTTTCATCGTGCCCCGCAAGCGAGCTCATAAGAATAAGCGGAAAAATACCAACCATGGCAGGCCCCATAGAATTGGCTATGCCTAATATGCTCCAAAAAATAATCAATATTAAAAATGTTTTGGCAGATTTAAGCGTAAATAATAAATCTTTAATTAAAAGCCCTTTCATTTGCGTTTCCCCCTAATAAAATTAATCATAATATCTTCAATATTTGTGTGTTCGGGCACAATTCCAGCCGGCAAATTATCTCTATACACAAGTGCTTGTGCGCCAAAAGTGCTTTCATTTTTGCTTATAATTGCCTCTTCACTAATAGAATTTAATGCCTCTTTTGTGCATTTAATCAATGCGTATTTGTTTAAAAGTTCGTCTTTTTCCTCGCTAAACACAATTTCGCCGTTTGATATACAAGTTATGTAATCACACACTTTTTCAAGGTCGCTTAATATATGAGAAGATATCAAAACACCGTTGTTTTCATCTTGTATAAATTCTAAAAATATATCTAAAATATCCTCGCGCGCAATGGGGTCAAGCCCGCTTGTTGGCTCATCTAAAATTAAAAGTTTGCTATCGTGTGAAAGCGCGGTTGCTATGGATAATTTCATCTTCATGCCTTTTGAATACTCTTTTACAGGCTTGTTTGGAAGCGAAAATTTTCGCAAATAATTATTATAATTTGCCGAGTTCCAAGTTTTATATGTGTTTTTTAAAATTTTTTCAATGTCGGTTGGGCACATTAAATCCATAAAAGAAAACTCTTCAAAAACTACGCCGATATGCTCTTTTAAACTCTCGTTTTCGGTTAGATTTTCATGCGATAAAATTTCAACCGTGCCCGCGTTTTTGTTTACAATTTCCAAAATAGCCTTAATTGTTGTGCTTTTTCCTGCGCCGTTTTCACCAATTAAGCCCATAATGCTGCCCTTTGGCAAAGAAAAGCTAATGTTTTTAAGTTCAAAATCCTTGTATTTTTTGCATAAATTATCAACTTTTAGTATATTTTCCATAATTTATTCCCCCTCGTAAATTGTACTGAGCATATTATGTAATTCGTTTAAACTAAGTTTACACATTACGCTTATTTCACAAATTTTTTCCATGTGCTCTTCAATTTGTTTTAAATGTGTTTCTTTTATAATTTGCAGGTTTTTTTTCGCTACGAAGCTGCCCTTTCCTGTATGTGAAATTATAAAGCCATCGCGCTCTAGCTCTTCATAGGCACGTTTTGTTGTTATAACGCTAATTCTAAGTTCTTTCGCCAAAACGCGCATAGATGGCAAAGCCTCGCCCTCTTTTAATGCTCCTGTTAGTATGTGCGTTTTTATTTGGGTATAAACTTGTTCGTAAATTGGTTTTTCGCCTGTGTTGCTTACAATTATTTGCAAAGCGGCACCTCCTATACATATTGTATATATCTATTATATACAATAGTTATGATTGTGTCAATATAAAAATACACAATAAGAAAATATTACGTTATTTTGCCAAAAAAACTTGATTATTCATATTGCTATATGTTATAATTCAATATAGTTTCAAAACTACAACGAAATATAGAATTGAGGACTAAACATGAAAAAAAGCATTAAATTATTTTCCTTTGGCCTTGCTATGGCAATGCTGTTAAGCCTGTTTGCCGCATGCGCGGACACAACGATGAATGAAGTATCAAGCGCACAGCCACAAAGCCAAGCGCAAGAAAACGAGATGGCACAAGAGCAAGAAAACGGCTTTCCCGTTACAATAACAGACCATTTAGATAGAGAAATTACAATAGAGCAAAAACCGGAAAAGCTGGTTTCGGGTTACTATGTTTCAACATCAATGCTTATAGCGCTGGGCCTTAAAGATAGCGTTGTGGGCATTGAGGCAAAAGCAGATACACGCCCTATTTATAAATTATCCGCGCCCGAATTTTTAGAATTACCCAATGTTGGCACAGCAAAAGAGTTTAACTTAGAAGGCTGTATAGAGCTTGCGCCGGATTTAGTTATTTTGCCTGTTTCTTTAAAAGAGCAAACACAGGGGCTTATTGAAGTTGGTTTAAATGTAATATATGTAAACCCCGAGAACACAGCCTTGCTTGAAGAGGCATTTTTGGCAATTGGCAGCGCAACGGGTACAAAAGAGCGCGCAGAGGAAATAATTGCCTATTCGCAAACAGCATTAAGCGAACTTAGTGATAAAATTGGCGCACAAGAGCAAAAAACGCTTTACCTTGCAGGCAACAGCGATTTTTTAAGCACTGCGGGCGAAAAAATGTACCAAAACACAATGATAGAAAATGCACACGGCATTAATGTTGCGGCCGAAATAGAAGATACATACTGGGCAACGGTTTCTTACGAGCAAATTTTGGCATACAAGCCCGAATATATAATTTTAGCCGCAGCGGCAGATTACACAGAGCAAGATGTTTTAAGCGATGCTAATATTCAAAGCACAACGGCTGTTCAAAACGGCAATGTTTTTGCAATGCCAAGCGATATAGAAGCGTGGGATTCGCCTGTGCCCTCGGCGTTTTTAGGCAGTTTATGGCTTGCAAGCAAACTTTATCCCGATTCGTATTCCGAAGAAGAGTATAACGAAAAAGTAAGCGAGTTTTATATGACATATTACGGCTTTGAAGCACCGTAGATAGTGAAAAATTACGGATTAAATTATGAGCTAAATACAAATTTAATACAATAATAACAGGAGCATACCTATGCCCAACAACGAAAAACGCTATATAATAATAAGCGCTGCAATACTTGCGGCGCTGTTTGGCGTTTCGCTAACGGTGGGGGATTATCCGCTATATTTAACCGATTTGTTAAACAATAACACGCTTTCGCTGAATGTGTTTTTTACCCTGCGTTTGCCGCGAACGGCAATGGCGCTTTTTGCGGGCTTTGGCCTTGCGTTCACGGGCTATGTTTACCAAACTTTGCTCAAAAACCCAATTGCCGCCCCCGATGTTATAGGCGTTTCTTCGGGCGCAAGTGTCGGTTCGGGCATAAGCATTGTGTTTTTTGGCGGCGGTGTTTTTATAACTGCAATTTTGGCGTTTTTTGGCGGGCTTGCAGCGGTGCTTTTAACTGCTGTTTTGGCAAGTATTTCAAAAGAAATGCGCATTGCCACGTTGGTATTAAGCGGTATTGCCGTTAATGCGTTTGCCCAAGCGGTTCTTATGCTTATAAAAATAAGTGCAGACCCCGAACGCCAGCTTGCCGCGTTAGAATATTGGACGATGGGCTCGCTTTCAAGCATTACCCAAAACAGGGTTTTGGCGGTTGGCCCAATAATTATAGTTTGCTTAATCTTTCTTTACAAATTAAACAGGCAAATTATTTTGCTTTCACTGGATAATGACAGCGCAAAAATGCTTAGTAAAAATGTAAATATGCTTAGAATTTCACTTATGATAATTGCAACTGTAATTGTAGGCGCAATTGTTAGCGTTACAGGCTTAATAACTTTCGTAGGGCTTGTTTCGCCGCATTTAGCAAGGCTAATTTTAAAAACACATAATAAATACACAATGTTATTTGCGGGCTTTATAGGTGCAATTTTGCTTGTTTTTTCAGATATCGTTGCACGTGGTTTATTTAGTAGCGAGTTGCCGATTAGCGTAGTAACTTCAATAATAGGGGTGCCGTTTCTTGTTAGCCTTATTTTGCGGGGTGAAAAAATATGAGCTATTTAAAATTAACTAATTTCAGCGTTTACCAAAAGGAAAAACACATAGTTAAAAACATTAATTTTACAGCACAAAAAGGCGAATTTATTGCCCTTTTAGGCTTGAACGGCAGCGGCAAAACCACACTGATTAAAGGCATTTGCGGCCTTTTGAAAACAAGTGGCGAGTGCTGTATAGGCGAAATTTCAAATTTAAACACAAAGAATAAAACAATGCAAAATTTAATTTCTTATATACCACAGCAACATAATATTAATTTTCACATAAGCGTATTAGATATAGTGTTGATGGGATTTGCTCCGCAGATGTCGCTTTTTGAAAGTTATAATAAAAAACATAGGCAACTTGCGCTTAATGCGCTTGAAATGGTTGAAATGCAAAATGCACACAATAAAGATTTTTTACAACTTGCCGGGGGGCAAAACCAGGTGGTAATTTTGGCGGGGGCCGTTTTGCAAACCATTAATTTAATGTTGTTTGATGAACCCGACAGCGCAATGGATTTTAACAATAAACACCTTATATTAGAAAAAATAAGGCGGAATATAACAAGGCAAAAATGTGGTATTATATGCCTACATGATGCGAACTATGCGTTAAAATATTGCACAAGGGCGTTAATTATTAAAAAAGGTGAAATTGTTTGCGATTTAAACTTACAAACGGCAAATAAAAGTGAAATTAAAAAAGCTATGTGTACAATTTACACAAATATTGATGTTGTGGATATAAATGGCGAAATTATTATTATAAAAGCGCCGTAAAAACAATAAAAAAATAAAAATAATGGCTTGCGCATAAATAAAAGCAAAAAATAGTGGAATTTCTATTTTTTGAATTTAGCGCAAGCCATTATTTTGTTTGATTAATAAGCAATATTTATAAATATATAATTTTGAAATTTTAAGTTTTAAGCATATATTATTACAAAGCCGGCGATAACCGCACATTTTGCATTTTTTCTAATGCATAGGCAATTTTAAGCAATTTTTCTTCGCTATAAGGCATACCAAGCAGCTCGACACCAACAGGCACACCCAAGGGGGCAGCGGATGTTTTTTGCGAAAAACCTGCGGGTATGCATATGGACGGAAAACCGGATACAGATGCAACGGCACCATTTCTTTTGGGTTGCACCATGCCAACATCACACACAAGCTCTTGTTGCTGTGGGAAAATAAGCGCATCTAATTCATATTTAGCAAAAATGCTTTCAAGCTCTTTTATAAAATAATCTCTAAGGCGTAAACGGTGCTGATAAGTTTCACTTTTTGTTGATAATTTAAGAGCTTTTTCTATATTTTCCTTTATGCCCTCGTGAAATTTTCCGCTTAAATATATTTCTTGCAAACTCGCATACGGCGGTTTTACTTTGCTGTTTTGCAAATATGCGCTTAAATGGTCGTTTAGCTCATAAAGGTGCACGCTTATGTCGGCCGCTAAAGCATCGCCGTTTATATCTTCGTTTAAATATTTGTAAACAGCGCCCTTTTCAGCAGTGCTTTCAATAAAATTATACACAATTTTATTAACTTCTTCGTTCGCTTTTTCTGTGCCGAAAAGGCTTTCTATTACGCCAATTTTAAACTGCTTCATATCCGCTGTTTTAATTTTATTTGCTATGTTTTCAGTGCAGATATTCTCGTTTTTTTGCACAAGAACTTCAAACATTTTTGCGCAATCTTCCACCGTTCTTGCCATGGGGCCTGCTGTGTCTTGCGTTAGTGAATACGGCACAATTCCCTCGTCGCTAACAAGGCCCATTGTAGGGCGCAAACCCACAATGCTGTTCGCAGAGGCAGGGTTTCGCACGCTGTTAATTGTGTCTGTGCCAATGCCTAGTACCGCATAATTTGCCGCAAGCCCTGCGCCTGTTCCGCCGCTAGAGCCACCGGGCGTTTTGCCAAAATGGTAAGGGTTAATAGTTTGCCCTTTAATGCTGCTTACGCTTTGCCCCCATATGGCAAATTCGTGTAAGTTGGTTTTTGCAAGTATAATTGCTCCGGCGTCTTTAAGTTTTTTTACTATGGGCGCATCTTCGCCTGTTTCAAAGCCGCGAAGGCTTTCGCTGCCTGCGGTGGTAGGCATGTTATTTGTTTCAACATTGTCTTTAATTAAAACAGGCACGCCATGTAAAGAACCTTTAAGGCCGTGCTGCTTATAGTATTCATCAAGTTGTTTTGCATCTTGTTTTACATTTGGATTTATTATTATAACAGCGTTTAATTTTTTATCGTATTTATTAATTCTGTCAATATAATACTCAACAACCTCTTCGCATGTGGTTTTTTTGCTCTCGTATGCATCTTGCAATTTTTTAACGGTAATTTCATGCATTAAATCATACATGGCAATTCCCCCTTTTTATATAATATAATACTAAGATAGTTTCGACTACTATCGACACTATCTATATTAACATAAAAACAAAAATATACAATAATATGCTTTAAAAATTAAATGTTTTAATTGCAAAATAGCAAAAAATAACCATTATGCACAAAAACAGCCAGCTATTTTTTACGTATTTACGCTAAATTTAAACATATTCTTTATTGACAACCAATAATGTGTATAGTATTATTAACTAAAGATACGATTTGTTTTTAACAAATTTTTATTTAATTTGGTAATTTTAACTGTAAAATTGAATATATATTTGTATGTGAGAGTGTGAGAGAAATTAAATGCGCAAAAGCGCTTTAATAATAACGCTCTTTTTTGTTTATATGGTAAAAATTTGCGTGTAAAGCGATATGCTTTACTTAATGCTAACTGGAAACAATACAATGGTGTAACATATATTTTTTACACTATAAAACATTATATTTTTTGTGCGATTTATCAATAAAAATATAATATGTTATTATTGACAAAATATATAAATAAGTGTACTATTGTATTATAAATACACGTAAAAACGTAATATTATATAGTAATATAGTTTTAAAATATAAAAATTAAATACAATGCTTTAAGGAGGTATTCAAATTGAAAGAATTTGCCTATTATGCACCTAAATCAACAGGCGAGGCCATTGAACTTTTATGCAAATATAAAGAGAAAGCCGTGTTGATGTCTGGTGGTACTGATGTGGTGATACGCATTAGAGAAAAACACATTGCGCCCGATGCAGTTATTGATATAAAAAAAATAAGCGGAATTAATGAACTGCGTTTTTCTGAGGATAAAGGCCTTTTTATCGGCGCCGCTGTTAATTTAAACACAATAGGCGACGATGAAAATGTTAAAAAATACTATCCCGAATTAAGCGAAGCGGCACTGAGCGTTGGTTCTAAACAAGTTAGAAACAGAGCATCTTGCATAGGAAATATTTGCAATGCCTCGCCGCTGGCAGATACAGCAACGCCGCTTTATGCATATGGCGCAAGCGTACATATAATTGGTGAGAGCGGCGAAAAAATTGTGCCTATTAATGAATTTATTGTGTTTGTGCGCAAAACAATTTTAACGCCCACAGATATTGTGCTTGGAATAAGTGTTCCTTTTGTAGAGCGCAAATGTGGCTTTTTTCAAAAAATTGCACGCCGAAGCGAGGTAGATTTAAGCACCGTTTGTGCAACCGTGCTTAAAGTGGGCGATGAAACACGTTTTGCCTTTGGCAGTGTTTCGCCAACGCCTTTAAGGCTATTAAAAACCGAAGAATTTTTAAAAGGCAAACAAATTACAGACGAAATTGCAAACAAAGCGGTAGAGCTTGCATTAAGCGAGGTTTCACCCATTGATGATGTTAGAAGCACAAAGCAATACCGCCTTGATATGGTGGAAATGATTGTGAGAAAAGCATTGAGCGGAGGTGAGTGCAAATGAAATATCCCGTAGAATTTTGGCTTAACGGCGAACACAGAACCTTTGAGGTTTCTGCAAATAAAACGCTGCTTAATACTTTAAGAGATGAACTATATATAACAGGCACAAAAGAAGGCTGTGCCGCAGGCGAATGTGGAGCTTGCACCGTGTTGATGGACGGAAAGCCCGTAAACGCATGCCTTGTGCTTGCGCCCGAACTTGACGGAAAGCACATAACCACGGTAGAAGGGCTTTCAAAAAATGGCGAGCTAAGCGAATTGCAAAAATCGTTTATAGACCATTTTGCGTTGCAATGCGGCTTTTGCACACCGGGCTTTTTAATGACAGCAACCGCGCTTTTAGAAGAAAATCCACACCCAACCATACAAGAAATTAAATGTGGTATAAGCGGCAATTTGTGCCGTTGCACAGGCTATAAAAAAATTATAGAAGCTATTGATTATGTTGCAAATGGGCAGAAAGGTGGCGAGTAATATGGCAGTAGGTAAAAGTGTAAACCGTGTAGATGCAGTAAAAAAAGTTACGGGCCAAGCCACATATATAGCCGATATGCACATGCCCAATACGCTTTATGCATGGGTAAAAAGAAGCCCTTATGCCCACGCAAAAATTATTAGTATCGACACAAGTAAAGCCATACAAATGCCGGGCGTTAAAAATATTATCACGGGCGATCACTACACAAAACGTGGCGGCCTTTATTTGCAAGATAAAAACTTCTTGGCCGTTGGCAAAGCGCGCTATTTAGGCGAGGCTGTTGCGGCTGTTTGCGCAGAAACGCTAGAGCAAGCACAAGCCGCTGTTGATGCAATAGAAGTTGTTTATGAAGAATTGCCGGCGGTTACAAATGCCATTGAGGGAATGAAAGAAGATGCTCCTTTAATTCATCCCGATTTAGGCAGTTATAAAGTTGTTCCAATTTTTTCGCCGAAACCCGGCACCAATATTTCGCACCATTATAAAATGCGAAAAGGCGATGTTGACAAAGCGTTTAAAGAGGCACATTACACTGCCGAATATAAATATTATGTGCCGCATATTCAACATGCACCAATGGAACCGCATGGCGCAATTGCACAATACGATGCCGACGACAGGCTAACTGTTTGGGCGGGAACACAAAGCCCTTATGCCGTTCGCCAAGCGCTTGCAGATAGCTTTGATATACCGCTTAATAAAATACGTGTTATATCGCCTAATGTGGGCGGCGGCTTTGGCGCAAAGGCAGGCACCACGATAGAGGGCATAATTATTCCGCTTGCAAAACTTAATAAAGGCAGGCCCGTAAGGCTTATTTACACAAGGGAAGACGAATTTGAAAACTCTTATGTTCGCCAAGCGCTTCACGCTACAATTAAAACCGCCGTTGATAAAAACGGCAAGATTTTAGGCGTGAAAAACGAATTTATATGGGATGGCGGCGCCTATACCGAATATGGTGTAAACATTGTTAAAGCAGGCGGAAACGCCTCGGCAGGCCCTTATAATATTGATAATGTATATACAGATTCATATTGTATTTACACAAACCACCCTGTTGGCGGGCCGCTTCGCGGTTTTGGCATGTGCGAAATTCATTTTGCAATAGAGCAAAATTTAGATAAACTAGCGCACGATTTAGGCATTTCACCTATTGAAATTCGCCGAATAAACGGCCTTAGGGTTGGCGATAAAACCTGTACGGGCGAAGTGCTTACAACTTCAGGTTATCACGAGTGCTTAGATGCAGTTGTTGAAAACATGAATTTTGATACGCCCATTGAGCAACCGGCAGACAAAACAAAAGTGCGCGGCAGGGGAATTGCGGCGGCTTGGAAATCGCCTTCAATGCCTAATAATGTTGCATCCAGCGCCATTATACGCATGAACGAAGACGGCACGTTCTACTTATTAACCAGCGGCCACGACATTGGCCAAGGTTCTGACACAGCTTTAACCCAAATTGCCGCAGAAGTATTAAGTGTTGATACCAATTTAATAACAATTAAAACAGGCGATACAGACCATACACCATACGAATGGCAAACCGTTGCAAGCCGCATAACTTATTGCGCGGGCAATGCCGTTAAACTTGCAGCAGAAGACATGCGAGATCAAATTTTTGAACTTGCACAAGTTAAGCTCGGCGTTTCTAAAGATAGGCTTTACCTTGATAACGGCGATGCTGTTTATGTTAATGATGCAACAAGGCGTATACCCATAAGCACATTTGCGCTTGGGCTTTCTTTTGAAGATGGCTCGGGTGTTCACGGGCCGCTAATAGGCAAAGGCTCGTTTGTTCCACCGAATGTTTTGAACTTTGACAAAAAAACAGGCCAAGGCTCGCACCCTGTAGCGTTTTGGACGATGGGTTGCCAAGGCTCTGAGGTTGAGATTGACCTTTTAACAGGGCAAATTAAAGTGCTTAAATGTGTTCAAGCATTTGATGCAGGTAAAGTTATTAACCCGAAATTATTTGAAGGGCAAGTTGAAGGCGGTATGATACAATCGCTTGGAACAGCGCTTTTCGAAGAATTAAAGCTGAAAAACGGCAAAATCTTAAACAAAAGTTTCATGGATTATAAAATCCCCACAGCCGACGATATGCCTGATATGACGGTTATTCCCATAGAAATGCCTGAAAAAACAGGCCCGTTTGGCGCAAGGGGCATTGGCGAGCCCGTTATGGTGCCGGGCGCACCCTCAATTGCAAACGCAATTTACGATGCAATTGGCAAAAGGTTCGATCACATGCCAATTACGGCAGAGATGATTTTACAGGCAATTAAAGAAAAATAATTTGCTAAAAGTTTCTTTGTGAATTTATATGTGTGCATTAAAAACCGAATGAATTTTTACGATTTTACAAAAATTATTATATTTCTTAAATGGTAAAATTCAATTATTTTATTTAAACAATTGCAAAACGCAAAAGGCGAATTGTTCGCCTCAAAAAAAGTTATCAAGTGAAATTGATATATAAATTTTAGGAGGTATTTTCATGTCAAGTAAAAACGAAGTAAAAGCTGTAATCAGCGCCCCGAAAGAACTGGGTTGGGGAAAAACCATTGTTTTGGGTGTTCAACATTTGTTTGCAATGTTTGGCGCAACTATTTTAGTTCCGCTAATCACAGGCCTTGATGTTCAAGTAACTTTGCTTGTTGCAGGCTTTGGTACACTTTTATTCCATGTTATAACTAAAGGCAAAGTGCCTGCGTTCCTTGGTTCGTCATTTGCGTTCCTTGGTGGTTTTGCGGCCGTTAGCGCATTGGATACAGGCGTTTATGCAGGTTTATCTGCAGCGGAAAAACTACCTTATGCCACAGGCGGCATTGTGGTTGCAGGCCTTGTATACTGCTTATTCTCAGGGCTAATCACAGTTTTCGGCGTTAAAAAAGTTATGCGCTTTTTCCCGCCTGTTGTTACAGGCCCTATGATTATACTTATCGGTTTAATTTTAGCTCCCTCAGCAGTTAATAATATAATGACACCTATCGAAGGCGTTCCCATGTGGGGCAACTACGTTATGGCAATATTGGCTGTTGGCATAATAGTTGTATGTAACATTTGGGCAAAAGGCATGGTTAAAATTCTTCCCATATTATTGGGCGTTGTAATTTCTTACGTATTTGCGGCCGTTATGGGCTGGGTAAATTTTGGCAATGTTATGGCCGGTGGCGTTGTTGCCATTCCAAGTTTTACACTTGCTAAATTTGATATCAGCGCAATTATAATTATGGTTCCAATAGCACTTGCAACTATGATGGAACACATTGCTGACGTTGCAGCTATAAGCGCAAGCGTAGGCAAAAACTTCATAGCAAAACCGGGCCTTAATAAAACATTACTAGGCGATGGCCTTGCAACATCACTTGCAGCATTAGTTGGCGGCCCTGCAAACACAACATACGGCGAAAATACAGGCGTTTTAGTTCTAACAAAAGTTTACGATCCAATTGTTATGCAAATTGCGGCTGTTGCAGCTATTTTGTTATCACTATTCCCACCTGTTGCCGGCATTATTTATTCCATTCCCGGCCCTATCATCGGCGGTATTTCATTCGTACTATACGGAATGATTTCGGCAGTTGGTGTTCGCAATGTTGTTGAAAATAAAGTAGATTTCACAAAATCCAGAAACCTAATAACAGCAGCTGTTATTATGGTTAGCGGCCTTGGCTTTACAAGCGGCATATCATTTGTTATCGCCGGCGCTAGCATCACATTAAGCGGCCTTGCAATTGCTGCAATTTTAGGCATAGTTTTAAATGCTATTTTCCCTGAAAAAGATTACGAATTCGATGATTCTTTAGGTGAAAATGAAGAAAAAGAAGCACCGGCAAAACAAGAAGAAAAAGCATAATATTTAATAAAAAATAGTTGTACAAGCTCTGTATTTATGCTATAATGAATATAGAGCTTGTACATATGAGTTGTTTTAAATGAACTTTACAGCTATAGAAATTTGCGAAAATTTAACGCACTTTATTAAACAGCAATCTGAAGAGGAAAATTATGCAAAAATCCATTCGGTTTTTGATAATGCTGTTAATATTTGCATAGGCGATAAAATACTAACATTAATAAGCGAAACGAAATTTATTCAACCTTATTGTGTTAAAGTTAATTGCTTTAATTTTAACGAGCTTAATATTAAAGCAGGGCAAACTGTTATTTTATCAAACGAGAGTATTAGAGTTAGACAAGCAAAAATATATATAACATTACAAACGGCAAAATGCATGAAATTAAATATTGATCAGCTTGTGCTGCCTTGTTCAGAGGGCACAAAGAAAAAGTTGACTTTAATTGCAAGGGCAGCGTGTGAGGATTTGAGCGGGATATCTCCGTTAATTTTCGGCGTGGCCTTTATTTTTTCTGAAAAAAAAAGCAATTATTACACCGAGTTTTTAGAGCCGAAAATAAAGGAATTTGATTTTGCGTTCAACGAAGATGATTTTGAAAAAGCTGTACATTTAAGCGGAAAAATAGCAGGCTGTGGGCCGGGGCTAACGCCTTCGTCTGATGATTTTTTGCTAGGCTATATTTTAGCGCATTTAAGCTTTTCGAACATAAAAAATTATAGCGTAAACACAAAACTTTTAAAAAGTATTGCATATGCCGCCGCTAAAAAAACAAATATAATAAGCGGAAATTTTTTAAAGCAAGCGGGAGATGGCCTTTGCCCTTTAACGCTTTTAAAAATGCTATACGCTTACCACACAAATTGCGCCGATGCGCAATTTAAAACTTTATTACAAAATATCGCAAAAACAGGCGCAACTTCCGGAAAAGATATATTAACGGGGGTTTTTTACGCTTTAAAATATAGGAGGAATGAAATTTGATAAAAGTTCAAATAACCAAAAACGCATATTACGACAGTGTTAGCCTTATGCTTGTTTCGAAAGATTTAAAAAAGCTAGACGGCATTGAAGAAGCACTTGTTGGAATGGGCACCGATTTAAACAAAGAAATTGCGCAAAATATCGGGGTTTATACGCAAGAGTTTAACGAGCTTACAGCAAACGATTTTTTTGTTGCTGTAAATGGGCAAGAAGATATATTAGATGCCGCAATAGCAAAGGCAAGCGAGATATTAAGCGCAAAAAAATCAACAGGCGACAGCGAATATTTCCCGGCATCGCTTGATGGTGCCTTTAAAGTACAAAGCGATTTGAACCTTGCGCTTATTTCTATTCCGGGCAAATATGCAGCACAACTTGCCGATAGATGCCTTGATAAAAATTTGCACGTTATGATTTTTTCAGACAATGTAACGGTAGAAGAAGAAAAAACGCTTAAAGACAAAGCTTACGAAAAAGGCCTGCTTGTTATGGGCCCCGATTGCGGCACGGCTATAATTAACAATGTGCCTTTGGCGTTTGCTAATGTTGTAAGGCAAGGCGATATAGGCGTTGTTGCGGCCTCGGGCACAGGAACACAGGAAGTTACAACAATAATAGACCAATTAGGTTGTGGCGTTTCACAAGTTATTGGCACAGGCGGCAGAGATTTAAAACTTGAAATTGGCGGAAAAATGATGATGCTTGCGCTTGAATCTTTAATAAAAGACGAGGGCACAAAAGTTATAACGCTTATTTCAAAACCGCCCGCAGAAGAAATTGCAACAAAGATATTGGAAATGGCAAAACAAACCGAAAAACCCGTTGTTGTTTGTTTTATTGGCGGCAACAACGAAAAAATAGAAAAAATGGGTTTTACTGCGGCGTATTCTTTAGAAGATGCCGCCCACAAAGCAGTGGCGTATTCAAAAGGGGAACAACCAAATCTTTTTGACGGCTTTACAATGGGCGAAGACGCTGCGAAAAAAATTGCACAAGCGGAAAAAGAAAAATTTACAAGCACACAAAAATATTTGCGCGGCATGTATACAGGCGGCACATTGTGCGATGAAACAATGAAACTTTTAGCCAAAAATACGGGCATTTATTCAAATATTCCGCTTTCGCCCGAATATAAAATACCCGATGCAAATAAAAGCATACAGCACACATGCCTTGATTTTGGCGACGATGAATTTACAGTGGGCAGGCCACACCCTATGATAGACCCATCTTTGCGCTCGCAAAGAATAATTGACGAGGCAAGCGATGATGGCACCGCTGTTATTTTAACAGATTGCGTAATAGGTTATGGCGCACACGAAAACCCCGCGCAAGACCTTGCCGATAGCATTGAAAAGGCAAAGCAAGATGCAAGCAAAAACGGCAGGCATATTAGCGTTGTTGTTAGCGTATGCGGCACAGATGCAGACCCGCAAAGCCTTACAAATTCGCGCGAAACCCTACAAAAAGCAGGCGCTATTGTAATGCCATCTAACGCGCAAGCCGCAAGAATGGTTCAATTAATTTTGGGGCTTTAATTATAGTTAGTTTTTAAATTAACCAACTGTACAGTGTTTACATAAAAAATATGGGAGGCAAAAAATGAACCAAGTGAACGATTTATTTAAAAAAGAGCTTAAAATTGTGAATTTTGGCATAGAGGCTTTTTACCGCGATTTAAAAAAGCAAGATAAAACCACAGTGCATGTGCAGTGGAAACCTTTGGCAACACAAAATAAAAAAATTGCAAGCTTACTTAGCAAATTAAAATAAAGAAATAATAACGGAGGTTTACGAATGAATATTGTTGAAAAAATTAACAGTGCAAATGCAAAAGCGCTTGAGATTATTTTAGGTGCACAGCCAACTCTTGTTGGAATTGGCAGTGCAGGCGAAGATATTCCGGGCATGAACAAAAAAACCATTTTGCATGCAGGCCCACCTATAACATGGGATAAAATGAGCGGCCCTGTGCGCGGTGCGGTTATGGGCGGCCTTATGTACGAGGGCCTTGCAAACACACCCGAAGAGGCTGAAAAGCTTGCCGCAAGCGGCGAGATTACATTCGATTCATGCCACCATCACGATGCCGTTGGCCCAATGGCAGGCATTGTAACTTATTCTATGCCTGTGTATAAAGTGCTTAATAAAACACACGGCAATTACGCCTATTGCACATTAAACGAGGGTTTAGGCAAGGTTTTGCGTTTTGGAGCATACGGCCCTGAAGTTATAAAACATTTACAATGGATGCAAAACGAGCTTGCACCTGTTTTAAAACAAACGCTTGAAATTCACGGCGAAATTGATTTAAAAACCATGATAGCGCAAGTTTTGCAAATGGGCGATGAGGGGCATAACAGAAACAAAGCGGGCACTTCTTTATTCATTCGTGAAATTGCCGCAAGCCTTGTTGAAACAGATTTCCCAAAAGAACAAATTGCAAAAGTGTTCAAGTTCTTGAATTCTAACGACCACACATTCTTAAACTTAACTATGCCTGCATGCAAATGCACTATGGATCCGGCAGGCGGCATAGAAAATTCTACCATTGTGTACACAATGGCAAGAAACGGCACAGAGTTTGGCATTAGGGTTTCAGGGCATGGCAACCGCTGGTTTACAGCGCCTGCTGAAATTATTGATGGCCTTTACTTCCCCGGATACAGCGAAAAAGATGCAAACCCCGATGTTGGCGATAGCTGTATCACAGAAACAGCCGGCATAGGCGGCTTTTGTATGGCGGCAGCGCCTGCAATTGTTCAATTTGTTGGCGGTACACCACAAGATGCCGTTAATTATTCACAGCAAATGTTTGAAATAACACAAGGAGAGGGCAATACCTATAAAATTCCTGCGCTTAATTTTAGGGGCAGTGCAACAGGTATCGACATTCGAAGCGTTATTGAAACCTCTATAAGGCCTGTTATAAATACAGGCATTGCGCACCGTTTGCCCGGAATTGGGCAAGTTGGCGCCGGCATAGTTCACCCGCCGATGCAATGCTTTGAAGATGCATTTGAAGCATGCGAGGCATGGCTTGAAGAATAAAATAAGGTAGTAATTAAAGTTGCAATTCTAACGCATTGTTTACAAAAGTATTAAGCAAAAGCATATTGGTGTTTTATTCGTTTTACAGCGCAGTTAAAATATGAATTTCATTAGGAAATACTCGTTATTCTTTTGTTTAAAGAATAAATTGCCAATAATTTGCTTTGCTAAACATGCGGATACATTGCATAAATTGCAATTTTAATAAAAATAATATTACATGCTAATTAGCAGAATGGAGAGTAAAATGAGTAATTGGAACAACATTAAAATGTACGATTTAAGCATACCCACAGGAATAGGCACACCACCGTGGCCTACATACGAGGCTCTTCAAGTTAAATACTTTAAACGCCTTGCTCCAAATGGTGCAAACGGCCAAGTTATAACAACATCTAACCATGTTGGCACACACTTAGACGGCCCCATGCACTTCGATACACCGGGCAGAGATATTGCATCGTTACCGCTTGATAAACTTTGCGCACCCGGCGTTGTTGTAGATATTTCCGACATGAAAGAGGATTTTGGCATCTACACACCTGCGGATTTAATGAAACGTGCAGATATCAGAAAAGGCGATGTTTTAATTATAAACACAGGTTACCATATTTACGGATGGGATCAACCAACAGCCGACGAAAGAAGATATATGCTTCGCCATCCCGGCCCCAGCATGGACTTTATAGAATGGTGCCACGAGATGGAATTTAAATGGCTAGCGGTAGATTGCGGCTCGGCAGATCACCCAATGAACACAAAAATTAGAGATTGGGAACCGGGCGAAGCTGAAATGTGTGATAAAATATTTAAAGACAGATATGGCAAGGGTTTAAACGATATATACCATTGGCCCGATACATATCAAGCAATGCATATTCAACAATTCCCAATGCCATGGGAAATTATCCACGTTGAATGCGTTGGTGGCCAAATTGAAGAGCTTTCAAATAAACGTTGTGTAATAGGTTGCTTCCCATGGAAATTTAAAGATGGTGAAAGCGCATTTGCACGTGTAGTTGCCTTTACAGGAATTGATGAGTAATTAATTTATTTGTTGCTTTTTGGCTAAAATAAATAAAACAAGGCATAATTAATGCTTTAAAAAAATTGCGAAGGGCGGCGCTCTCATCATTCTGAAGTTTGGCAAAAAGCCTGCTTTTCAGGGTGATGAGGGCGCCGCCCTCCTAAAATTTTCATATTAAGTTTTTCACAAGACACAAATAAATATAAATAATGCTATATAAATTTTAATTTCCTTGCTCTAACAAATAAGCCCAAACGGAAGTTGCAGCGTTAGCGCCATCGGCAACCGCTGTTATGATTTGGCGCAAGGGTTTTGTGCGTAAATCGCCAGCCGCAAATAGCCCCTTAAGTGATGTTTCACATTTTTCGCCGGCTATAACATAGCCGTTTGCGTCTAATTCCACAAGGCCCTCTACAAGCTCTGTTTTGGGCGTTGTGCCAACTGCAATAAATACACCGCTAACAGGTAAAGTATCTTTTTCGCTTGTTTTTACATTTTCTATGGCAAGTGCGCTAACTTTATCGTCATCGCCGCCAATTATTTCATTTACAACGCTGTTTTCAATAAATTTAACGTTTTCACATGCGAAAAGTTTCTTTTCTAAAAATGCGCCGGCGCGCAGTTTGTCACGCCTGTGCACTAAATAAACTTCTTTACATATAGCGGCAAGGTAAATTGCATCTTCAACCGCTGTGTAACTGCCGCCAACTACGGCAACATTCTTGCCCTTAAAAAACGAGCCATCACACGCCGCACAGTATGAAACGCCTTTGCCGGAGTATTTTTCCTCGCCCTTTACATCAAGCTTTCTGTTTTGTGCACCCGTTGTTATAATAACGCTTTTTGCCTCTATGCATTTTTCTTTACAGCATACTTTAAAAATATTTCCGTTTTTCTCAATGCTTTCAACAGTGCAATTTTGTATTTCAATGCCCATTTTTTCAACATGGTCTTTGAATGTAACGCCCATATCGAAACCGGAAACACCGGGCATACCAAGGTAATTGTCAACTTCATATGTTAGCAAAACTTGGCCGCCGGCAACATAGTTGCCCTCAATTATTTCTATATCAAGCCCTGCTCTAAATGCGTATACAGCGGCCGAAAGCCCCGCCGGGCCAGCGCCGATTATTATTAAATCTTTCATAATATCGCTGTTTCCTCTCCTTTTTCTTCATTTTAGTTTATTATTTTTGTTTTGTCAATAATAATAGCAAACAATTAGCAAGAAAAACACGTTATTTAATTATCTAAAAGCGTGCCGTTATAAACGGAACATGTTAATAAATTTTATTCTATACGTATGCAATCAATATTATTTGTGCTGAGCACAAGATTGAGGCTATTATGATAAATATATTTATAGGAACTTACACATCAAAAAAAAGCAAAGGAATTTACTCGCTCGATTTTTGCGAGAACACCGGTGCCGTTTCTAACGTGCGATTATTCGCACAAATAAATGCACCAAAATATTTGCAAATGCACAATGGCTTAGTTTTTAGTGTTTGTGAAATTGATAAAAGTGGCGGTGTTGCCGCCTTCGATAAAAGTGGTAAATGTATTTCCAAACTTGCGTTTGAAAAAACACCCTCTTGTTATATTTTAAAGCATGAACATTTCGTGTTTACTGCAAATTATCACACGGGCGAAGTTAGTAAATTGCAGTTTTGTGATAACGAATTTACATTCATTGAAAAAATTGAATTTGGAAAAATGGCAGGTTGCCACCAAATTATTATAAACAATAACGACATTATTATACCGTGTTTAAACCTAAACAGCGTTTTTGTTTTAAGCACAGATTTTAAAATAAAGCATAAAATTGCCTTTCCAAAAGGTGCGGGGCCAAGGCATGCAATTATTGATAATAAAAGAAATTTACTATATTTTGTGTGCGAGTTAAGTGGCGAAATTGTAAGCGTAAACACAATCACGTATAAAATTGAAAACATAACGCCAACCGCAACAAATACGCAAAATCAAGAGTGCGCTGCAATTCGTATTAGCAATGACAATAACACGCTTTATATTTCAAACCGCAGTGAAAATACTATAAGCGCATTTGAAATAAGTGGCAAAAGCCCAAAGCTAATTCAAACGGTTAATTGTGGCGGCATTCACCCACGAGATTTTTTAAACATAAGCGATAAATTTATGTTTGTAGCCAACCGTGATACAAATGAATTTTGCGTTTTTGAATTAAAGGGTGGTAAAATTGGAAATATGATATTAAAAACACAAGTTTATGAATGTGTTAGCATAATTAGTGATTAATTTTTAAATATAATATTTACAAAGAGAAAGGAACAAAACATGAAAAGTGAAATTGGAGTTATTGGCCTTGGAACAATGGGAAGAGCACTTGCGCTTAATTTTTTAAGCAGAGATTATACTGTTTCGGGTTACAACAGAACATTTGAAGTTACACAGCAGTTAAAGCAAAAAAGCACAGATAAATTTAACGCTTGCCAAACATTAGAAGAGTTTGTTGAAAGCTTACAAAGCCCACGAAAAATAATTATGATGCTACCTGCCGGTAAAATTACCGATATGCAGATAAAAGCGCTTATTCCTTTACTTGATAAAGGCGATATTTTAGCCGATGGCGGCAACGCATTTTTTAAAGATACCGAGCGTCGTTCTAATGAAATTACGCCAACCGGAATTTTATATTTTGGGGTTGGCGTTTCCGGTGGCGAAAAAGGCGCGCTTTTGGGGCCTAGCATTATGCCCGGCGGCGATGAAAAAGCATACGCAAACATAGCGCCGTATTTGGAGAAAATTTCGGCAAAAAAGAATGGCGCGGCATGCTGTGCATATATTGGCACAGGCGGCGCAGGGCATTTTGTTAAAATGGTGCACAATGGCATTGAATATGCCGATTTACAACTGCTTGCAGAATTTTATTTAATATGTAAATATATGTATAACATGAGCAATAGCGAAATGGCACTTATGTTTGATGAATGGAATAAAACCGAGGCGAAAAGTTATTTGGTTGAAATTACAAGCGATGTTTTAAAAGAGCAAGATTATGATAATAGCGGCGATTTAATAGATAAAATTGCTGATTACGTTGGAGCAAAAGGCACAGGACAATGGACATGCCAAAGCGCGCTTGAACTTGGCTCGAATGTTTCAATAATACAAGCCGCGGTAGAGGCACGTGGAATGTCGCAATTAAAACAGCAACGTAAATTTTTTGAAAAAAACATGAGAAGCTTTACAGCTTTACAGGGCGAAAAACCCGATAAAGATGCTCTTTTTGGTGCATATATGCTTTGTAAAACAATAGCATATGCACAAGGTTTTGCAATGATGAATACAGCAGCCATCGAGTACAATAAAAATTTAAATTTAGGCGAAATTGCAAAAATTTTCAGGGCGGGTTGCATTATCCAAGCAGAGCTTTTAGAAGTTATTATGAATGTTTTTGAAAGCGAGCAGTATAAAGAAAATATGCTAATGCACCCCGATATGTTAAAAAGTGTTTGTGAAAATTTGCCTAAATTAAAAGCCCTTTGCACAGGCGCAGTAAATTATTCTTTGCCTACGCCTGCGCTTTTTGCCGCATTAACCTATATAAACCAATTAAGCTCGCCACAACTTGGCGCAAAGCTTATAAGCGCACAAAGAGATTATTTTGGCGCGCACACATTCGAGCGCACCGACAGAGAGGGGTTTGTTCACCATGAGTGGAAAAACTGATAATGAAAATGTAATTGTAATTTTCGGCGCAACCGGAGATTTATGCTATCGCAAACTTATGCCGGCATTATACATGCTTGTTCAAGGGGGAAAACTAAACAGTTGCGATAAAATTATTGCCATTGGAAGAAAAGACTTAACAAGCCAAAGTTATGTGCAAAATATACGCAACTGGGTTGAAAAATCTATTCGGGTGAAATTTGATGAACAAATTTTTACGATATTGTGCGAAATAATAATTTATTTAAAAATGGATTTAAC
The DNA here is from genome assembly GCA_964369495.1 of uncultured Bacteroides sp. Lineage (GTDB taxonomy): Bacteria > Bacillota > Clostridia > Oscillospirales > Ruminococcaceae > Ruthenibacterium. Next base: position 96,717 of record CAYJGM010000001.1, read on the forward strand.
CAATTTATCGCATTATGAAAAATTAAACGCAAAACTAAGCGATGATAATGCAAAAGAAGCGCTGTTTTACTATGCGGTAGCACCAAGTTTTTTTGATGTAATAAGCGAGGGCATTATGAGCATGCCTTGCAAATGCAAGCGAAAAATTGTTATAGAAAAGCCGTTTGGCGAAACATTAGCGCAGGCAAAAATGCTTAGCGAAAAGCTTATTGATACTTTTGGACGTGAAAATATTTACCATATAGACCACTATCTTGGTAAAGAAATGGTGCAAAGCATACAGGCAATTCGCTTTAAAAACAGCATTTTTAAAGCGTGTTGGAATAAAAATTTTATAGACCATGTTAAAATTTACGCTTGTGAAGAGCTTGGAGTTGAAACACGCGGCGCATATTATGATGCAACAGGTGCAATGAAAGACATGGTGCAAAATCACTTAATGCAAATTTTAAGCCTGGTTGCAATGGACGAGCCCAGCGATTTTAACGATATCAAACAGCGCCAAGTAGAGGTTATGCGTCGCCTTCGGCCAATAGAAAAGCTTGATATTAAAAAAACTTTGCTTTTAGGGCAATACGAGGGTTATAAAAATGTTGACGGCGTAGATGAAAGCTCGCTTACCGATACGCTTGCATGCCTTAAACTTTTTGTGGATACCGACCGTTTTAAAGATGTGCCGTTTTACATTTTAACAGGCAAAAAAATGGCGAAACGCGAAATGAATATTGTTGTAGTGTTCAAAGCGGCAAGCGAAGATGTAAAGCCCGACACCTTGACATTTAAGGTGCAACCCACCGAGGGCGTTTACCTTGAATTTAATATTAAAGAGCCCGGTGAAAGCAACGAAATTATACATGCAAATATGGATTTTTGCCAAAGTTGCAATATAGTTTATCGCATGAACACGCCTGAAGCGTACGAGCGTTTAATATATGCGGCTTTAATTAACGATAGCACATGGTTTTCCACATGGGAGCAAATTGAACTTTGCTGGAATTACACCGAACAGCTTAAAAGCGAATACCATCGGCAAGCAAATAAGCTTTACATTTATAATCAAGGGCTTTGTTTTGAAAATGATGCAGAAAACAAAGAATGCAAGTGCAAAGGGCTTTTGCACGAATTTATGGGTGTTTAAAATATAGGCTGTATTTGCAAAATGCAGACACTAACTAAATAAACAAAAAGAAATTTATGATATATCTTCACAAATTTCTTCTTGTTTTTTGTATAAAGCGTTAATAATGAGTTCTTACTGTAGTTAAAAAAGCATAGTTTATTTTATGTGTATAAGGAAGCATAACATTAAGACAAAAGCAAAAAAATGTGATTAGCCTTATTTGGACACTTAAATCCTATAAGACCAATCACATTGGTGCCGGTGGTCGGGGTCGAACCGACACGGTATCGCTACCACGGGATTTTGAGTCCCGCACGTCTGCCAATTCCATCACACCGGCAAAATTACTTGCTATACAAAGCTTTTATATTATAAAATAAAATTAACTTATTGTCAAGCTTTAAATAGCAATTGCTTTTTATCACCAAGGATGCTTTACAAATAATAATTTAAACTTGCGTACAAAAAAAATATCAATTAACGTGTTTTAATTGAAATTTGACATAACTATGTGTTATAATGGATTATAATAAGCAAATTAACACTTTAAAGGAGGCTAATTATGAAACAGGGAATGAATTTTGCATATGGTGAAAACTGTGCTGCAAAAATGGAAAAGGAAATTGATGCTGCACCTATTCTGAAATCTATTTTAGCTTCAATGCCAATAGCAGTTAATTTGTGGGATAAAAACATGAAAAATATTTTGTGTAACAATCAAGTTTTAAACATTTTTAACTTAAAAGATGAAAAAGAATATCTTGAAAATTTTTCGAAATTTTCGCCGGAAATTCAACCTAACGGCGTTCCGACAATAGATATGATGAAATTTAATTTCGATAAAGCTATTGAAGAAGGCATAAATGTTTTTAATTGGATGCATCAAACATTGGATCAGGAACTTATCCCATGTGAGATAACTTTAATTGAATTTCATGCTTATGATGAAAGTTATCTTGTTGGCTTTATTCGCGATTTAAGTAACGCCTTTTTGCAGATTGATGACATTGATTATGATTATTATTTCCGTGATAATTTACCGATAAATATATTGTTAAATGAAATTCAAAGTCTTTCTTCGGAATGGTTTTTTAGCGTGGATTTACGAACAAAAGAAATTAAACAATTTGTGCATGAATCGGAATCAAAGAGCTTTAACCTTAAAGATGATTTTAAAATTGCAGATATATTAAACGGCGGTGCAATTAATTCCGATAATAATGCATTTGCAGAGAAAATAAAAAACAAATCCGATGAACCTTACGAAGTAAAAATACAAAATAAAAAAGGCGAATATCGTTACCATAAAATAATCCATAAAGTTTTAAACGATAAGGAAGGCAAGCCGGCTTTTGTTGTTGGAAAAGGGATTGATATTCACGAGCAAAAAACATTGGAAGAGCGCTCGCAAAGAGATTTACTTACGAAATGTTACAATAAAATTAGTGCGCAAGAATTAATTAGCGAAAAATTAAACAGAAGCAAAAAATACAAACATGCGCTTTTTATGATTGATATAGATAATTTCAAAGGTTTAAACGACAATTTAGGCCATTTCTTTGGCGATAATGTGTTGTTTGAAATTGCCGAAGGCTTGCGTAGCGTTTTTAGAGATAACGATATTATTGCGCGCGTTGGTGGCGATGAATTCCTTGTGTTTTTAGAGAATGTAAATAGTCAGGATATTTTAGCGGAAAAAGCAAATAAAATATTGGCAATTTTCGATAAAACATTTCCGGGTGAATTTCGCGATTATTCTATCTCCGGCAGCGTTGGTATTGCTGTTTTTCCTAATGATGGAGAAAACTATGTAACCCTTTATCAAAATGCCGATAAAGCGCTTTATCAGGCGAAATTCTCCGGGAAAAACAGGTTTGTTATTTATTCGCAAGAATTGCGCTCGGGAACCATGAGCAACACCACCAAAATTGAAAATGCCGAGAGAATGGCGGGTGCTTATTTCGATTACGATTTAATCTCGGCCGTGTTTAATATTTTATACGACAAAAACGGCGATGATTCTTCAATTAACCATGCACTTAAATATATATGCCAAAAATACGATGCCGATAGATCTTATATTTTTGAAACGCTTGATAACGGAAAAACGTTTGATAATACGTTTGAATATTGCAAAAAAGGTGTTTCAAGCGAAATAGCTAGCTTGAAAAGTATTCCAACCGAAGAGTTTGACGATTTTGTTGAAAAAGCACATAACGGTGTAATTTATTCAAATAATTTGCGTGAAACTTTAGAGGCAGATTTCGCCTTTGAAACCATGGCAAGGCAAGGAATACAATCCTTTGTTCATGTTCAGGTGAAAAAAGATGGCGCAATGACGTTTTTTATCGGCCTTGATGATTGCGGTAAAACCAGAGTTTGGACAGAACGTGAAATTAACAGTTTACAATACATAGGAAAACTTATTTCGCTGATTTTGCAAGGCACACATTTGCTTGAAAAAGTTAATACATTAGCTGAAACAAATAAAAACTCAACACATATTTTAGATAATACAGATAACACTATTTATATTTCCGACATTGAAACATACGATTTGCTTTATTTAAACCAAAAAGGTAAAAAAACCACAGGGATAAAAAATGTTAAAGGCAGAAAATGTTACGAAGCCTTGCAAGGGCTTAGCGCGCCTTGCGATTTTTGCACAAACCACCTTTTAAATCAAGAGGAATTTTATGAATGGTCGCACCATAATGAAAGCCTAAACAGTACATTTTTGCTTAAAGATAAACTTATTCGTTTTAACGGCAAGCTAGCAAGGCTTGAAATTGCAACTAATATTTCAAAAATAGTAACGCTTGAAAGCGAATTGCAAGAAAAATTAGAAGATGAACGCTTTTTGGCAAATTGCATTGAAATGCTTCACTCTGGCAACGAGCCAAATGTTTCAACTTATAAGTTATTACAAAGCGTTGCAGGCTATTATAACGCCGAAAGAAGCTATATTTTTGAAGTTTCCGATTGCAAGCAATATATAAATAACACCTATGAATGGTGCGATGAAGAAATTCCAAAATATAAAGACATTCTTCAAGATTTACCCATTTCAAGCCTTGATTTTTTATGCGACAAATGCAAGAAGCTTATTTCGTTTGTATTGGATATAAACGATAAAGGGCTTGATAAAAATAGCCTTGAATACCAATTGATGAAACGCCAAAAATTAAAAAAGGTACTTGTGTGTGCTATTGTATCAAAAGATAATGAAATAACAGGCTTTGTTGGCGTGGATAACCCAAAAATCAATACAGAAAAGTTTTCTATAATTCAATCGGTTGCAAAATTCACGGCAAACTTTTTAGATGAAAACGAACTTGTTGCAAAACTTAATAAACTTAGCTATTACGATAATTTAACAGGCTTAAAAAACAGGCAAAGCTACAGTGATGCAATTCGCCTAATTAACAAAAAAAATATACAAACCCTAGGTATAATATACATTGACATAAAAGGCCTTCGTGCAATAAACGATTCCAAGGGCTTTTTAATGGGAGATAGCATAATAAATAGGCTTTCGGGTATTTTGCAAAGCATATACAATGATGATGTTTATCGTGTGGGCGGTGATGAATTTGTTGTGTTCTTGGAAAATATTATGGAAAATGATTTTGAAAGTAAAATAGAAGAATTGCGTGAAAGATTAACGCATGAAAGAGATTTTAACGTTACAATAGGGTATACATGGAATAAAAATTCGGCTTCATCTGAACTTGATGTTTACAATGAACACAATGGCAACGAAAAATACAGCCGAATATTGCGTGAAAATTTGGAAATGGAAATAGCTGATGGTAAATTTGAAGTATTTTTACAACCACAAGTAGAAATTCAAACAGGCGAAATTGTAAGCGCCGAGGCATTGGTAAGAAGAATAGGTGCCGGCGGAAAATACCAGCCTCCAATCTCGTTTATTCCGTTCTATGAAAAAGAAGGGCTAATATCAAAAATAGATACCTTTGTTTTTGAAACAGTATGTAAAACCATTAAAGAATGGAAAGCTAAAGGATGTAATCAGATTTCATCAATTGCTGTAAACTGTTCACGAATGACAATAGCCGAAGACTTTATTGTTGAAAAATTTACTGATATATGCAATAAATACGGCGTTGATAAATCGCAAATTGTTATAGAAATTACAGAAACCACAAATGAGATAAGTGAAAATGTGCTCTCGCATATTATTCATTGTTTTAAAGATGCCGGTTTTTTAATTTCATTAGACGATTTTGGCAGCGGCTATTCAAATTTAACCTCGTTTGTAATCTCAGATTTTGATGAAGTTAAAATTGATATGAAACTTATAAACGATGTTCACACCAATGAAAAATCTAAGGCGCTAACACAGGTTGTTTTGGTGCTTTGCGAAAAACTAAATAATTTAATATCGGTTGCAGAGGGCGTTGAATGCGTTGAACAACACGAAACTTTAAAACAACTAGGTTGCATAAAAGGGCAGGGGTATTATTTTGATAAACCTATGCATGTAGACGATTTTTCAAAAAAATATGTGAATGATATTAAGGTAAAAAGATAGTGTCGACACTATTTAATTATTATGAATGATTTAGCGTAAAAACTGCTGTTTTTTATTATTAAAAAAGTAAAAACAGCGCAAAATGAAGAAAACAAGAGATAATGCCATGTGCGGATAAGATTGAGCGATAAGGGTTAAAAACCTATATCGCTTCAATTTATTTTGACAATTTCTTAACGAATTTGAGCTTTGCTTTTACCACAATAATGCTGTATTATTAGTTCATGGCCAAAACATTACTGTATACAGCATTTTTTAAGGCAAAATACATACAATACTAATTGCAGATAATATTAATTTTTAATTTATTTACAAAACAAAAAACGGAGGAAAAAATGGAATTTAAAGACATGAAACCAACAGATGCAGGCAAAACAATAGGCAAAATACTGGCGCGTTCAGGCATAATATTTGCTTTGGTTTTAGTTGTATTTTTAGGGTTAAACTCTTTTTATACAATTAACGAGCAAGAAAATGCTGTGGTGGAAACCTTAGGCGTTCCCGAGGCTATAACCTCTAGCGGTTTACACTTTAAAATACCTTTTATTCAACAATCACATATTGTTGATATGACGGTAAAAAGCTTTTCTGTAGGCTACGATTTAAACACAGATGAAACTATTATTGAAGAGAGCTTGATGATAACATCAGACTTTAACTTTGTTAATGTGGATTTTTATGTTGAATATCAAGTGACAGACCCGGTGCAATACCTATACGCAAGCCAAAACCCCGAATTTATACTAAAAAATATCACGCAAAGCTATATTCGCGATACAATAGGCCTTTACCCTGTTGATGATGTAATAACAACCGGCAAAAACCAAATTCAAGCGGAAATTAAAGAGAAAATTATTAACCGCATGGAAAGTGAAAACATCGGTTTACAACTTGTTAATATTACAATTCAAGACGCAGAGCCGCCAACAACAGAGGTTATTGATGCCTTTAAAAATGTTGAAACAGCAAAGCAAGAGGCAGACACAATTGTAAATAACGCAAACAAATACCGCTCAGAGCAAATTCCGGCAGCCGAAGCACAGGCCGACCAAGTTTTACAAGAGGCAGAGGCACAAATGGAAAGCAGAATTAACGAAGCAAACGGCCAGGCTTCACGTTTTAATGCACTTTATGAAGAGTATGCGCTGTTCCCGCTAATTACAAAAGAGCGTATGTATTATGAAACGCTAGAGGAAATTTTACCCGGAATGCGCGTTATTATACAAGACGAAAGTGGCAACACATTGAACATATTAAACCAGAGCCAAGGCTCGGTATTACAATAAGGAGGGCAAAATAATGAATAAAACAAAAAGCAGTAAAGGCAAAATTATTATTATATTAATTGCTGTAATTGCCCTTGTGGCGCTAAGTGGCAGTGTTGTTATTACAAAGCAAAATGAATATACAATTATTCGCCAATTCGGTGAAGTTGTAAAAATTAACGACGAAGCAGGCCTAAGCTTTAAAATACCGTTTTTGCAAAGTTCCAGCGTATTAACAAAGCAAGTAATGCTTTACGATTTACCAATATCAGACGTTATAACGCAAGATAAAAAAACCATGGTGGCAGATAGTTTTGTAACTTGGCATATAACCGACCCACGCCTTTTCATTCAAACGCTAAACGGTTCTATCACAAACGCCGAAAGCCGTATTTCCAGCAATGTTTACAACAGCCTTAAAAACACAATAAGCTCTCGCACTCAAAACGAGGTTATAAGCGGCCGTGACGGTGAACTTGCCGCAGATATTTTAACGGGCGTTGGCGATGCGCTAACGCAATATGGTATAACGATAACAAGCGTTGAAACAAAACGCCTTGATTTACCGGACGATAACAAAGAGGCAGTTTACCAGCGTATGATAAGCGAACGCAACAACATAGCCGCAAGTTTTACAGCAGAGGGCGAGCGTGCCGCACAAGTTATACGAAGCACAACAGATAGAGAAGTGCAAGTTATGGTTAGCGAAGCACAAAGCCAGGCAGAGGCTATTATAGCAGAGGGCGAAGCAGAGTATATGCGTATATTATCCGAAGTTTATGCAGACCCGGACAGAGCTGAATTTTACACATTTGTTCTAAGCCTTGATGCCGCAAAACTAAGCTTACCGCAAGGAACAGGCAACACAATTTTCCTATCGGCAGATTCGCCTCTGGCTGAAATATTCTATACGCTTGAATAACAGGCAAATTTATTGAAAGCAAAACAAGGCATATCCTATGATTTTATATAGCATAAGTTAGAACTTTCACTAACTAAATTATATAGCAAACCAATTTAAAATTCATACAATACAAATGCTAATATTCCATTTATCTGTGTTGTTGTCAATCATAATTTTGTTCAACTATACAATATAAAAAGCGGCTTATCGAAGAAATTACCTTCGATAAGCCGCTTTAAATTGTTTAGAAATTAACCTAAATCAGAGAAGTATTTAATTGTGCGAACCATTTGGGTTGTGTAGCTGTTTTCGTTGTCATACCATGATACAACTTGAACTTGGTATGTGTCATCATCAACTTTTGTTGCCATTGTTTGTGTTGCATCGAATAGGCTGCCGTATTTAATGCCAATAACGTCTGAAGAAACCACAGGATCTGTGTTATAGCCATAGCTTTCGCTTGCAACAGCTTTCATTGCAGCATTAATGCTATCTGCTGTAACATCTTTGCCTTTAACAACAGCAATTAAAATAGTTGTAGAGCCTGTTGGAACAGGAACACGTTGTGCACTGCCGATTAGTTTGCCGTTTAATTCGGGAATAACAAGGCCAATAGCTTTAGCAGCGCCTGTTGAGTTAGGAACAATATTAGCAGCGCCTGCGCGTGCACGG
>CAYJGM010000002.1:0-95959 GCA_964369495.1 uncultured Bacteroides sp.
GAAAATAGTTGGATGGTGACGTCCTGTGAAAATAGGTAGGTGCCGGCTTTTTTGTGCTTTTTTTAAAGTATTGGGGGTGCAACATAGTAAATATAAAACTAAGAAAGCTAAATTTAGCAGATTTAGATGTGTATTATGAACTTAATAAACCATCAAGAAAACATCACGATTTTAATGGCCCATATTTTGAAAGAGAAAGCGAAGAAGAACTTTTAAATAGAATAGAAACATTTAAAAATGCCTTAATTGAGGGCACATATGAAAGCAATTGTTTAATGATTGCAAACAGCAAAACAGATGAACTTATAGGGCAAGTTTCTTGGTATTGGAAATCTAAAGAAACAAATTGGATGGAAATAGGCATTGTTATTTTCAATGAAGATTATTGGGGCAAGGCAATTGGCTTTACAGCGCTTAAAATGTGGATAAATATGCTTTTTACACAACATGATGAAATAGTAAGAATAGGCCTTACTACATGGTCTGGCAATATTGGTATGATTAAACTTTCACAAAAACTTGGGTTAAAACTTGAGGCAAAATATAAAAAAGCAAGAATTGTGAATGGAATTTACTATGATTCAGTAAGTTATGGAATTTTAAGAGATGAATGGGAATTGCACAATAGTTGAAATTATACTATAATTATGATAAAATATGTAAATTGAGAAATAATTCAATATAAAGGGGAACTTATGCTATATTCTACAATTACAAAAGACAATTTAAAGGTATCAAAACTAGGCTTTGGAACAATGCGATTTCCTCGAAATAACGGTGTTACAGACCAAAAACTTGTTGATGAAATGATAAAATATGCATTTGATAATGGCGTAAATTATTTCGATACAGCGTATATTTATGGTGGAAGTGAAGTTGCGCTTGGCAAAGCGATAAAGCAATTAAATCGCAACGATTTTTATATTGCAGATAAACTTCCGTTTTGGGACACAAATAAAAGTGAAGATTTACCAAGACTTTTTAATGAAAGTTTGCAGCGCCTACAAATTGATTATTTTGATTTTTATTTATTGCATAATACCGACCATCCAATTATAGATAAAATAGAGAAATTTGAGGCAATAGAATTTGCCCTACAAATGAAAAAAGAGGGCAAAATTAAATATCTTGGTTTTTCAATTCATGGTGAACACGATGCACTTATTCGTATGCTTGATAAATACGATTTTGATTTTGTGCAAATTCAGTATAATTATATGGATTTAGAAGATAAACCCGGCCAAAAAGGCTACAATGAACTTGTAAAACGCGGCATACCAATTATAATTATGGAGCCTTTAAAAGGCGGAATACTGGCGGATTTACCCGATTCAATAACAATGCCATACAGAAATTTAGGAGGCTCAAATGCTAGCTATTCTTTCCGATGGCTTGCAGAGCAAAACAACATTAAAACTGTACTTTCCGGAATGAGCACAATGGAGCAATTAAAAGAAAACATTGAAATTTTTAGTGAGTTAAAACCTTTGAGCGATGCCGAACACGCGGCAATACAAGAGGTTAAAGCAAATATATTAAAATATCAAAAAGTACCGTGTACTGCTTGCGGATATTGCATGCCTTGCCCATTTGGGGTGAAAATACCTGAAATATTTAAAGCGTGGAACACAAGCGCAATGCCTGTTCCACAAAATAATTGGGTTGCCGGTTCTAATATTGATTACGACAATGCGGCAAAATGTACAAGTTGCGGCGCATGTTTAAGCCACTGCCCGCAAAGCATTGATATACCTAATAAAATTGCACAGGCAATGAAAAAATGATGTAAGCTTACATTATTTACGGAGATAACAGTGAAAAAATATATTAATAAAAATTTAATATATGCCTTAATTGTTTTTGCCATGCTGTTTTTTAGCGCTTGCACAGGCGGTTTAAAACCCGAAGAATATTTAGAATACGAACTTGATGCAAGCTATAAAAATATAAATTTAGATAAACTTATAGATATTTACACAAATAATATTACGCAAGAGCAATTAATGCAAGCTCATTCAGAGAACATGAGGGCATATGCAGTTACATTTTTAAGTGAAACTTGTAGTGTGAATACAAGTTTGTTAAATGCTGATACATTAGATTATGGTGAAAGTATTTTTACGCAAATATATGCAAATGCAAAATACAGTGTAAATGATAGCAAAAAAACACAAGATGGTTACATGCTTAGCGTTACAATTTATCCAATAGATATAATAACAAAAAATATCACCGAAGAATTTTACAATAACAAAATAGATGAAATATATTCTCAGCTTGAAAAAGATGAAGTAACATTAGAGAATGAATTTGCAAACGAGATGTTAAAAATGTTAGAACAAAATTTAAGTGATATAAGCTATACAAGCGCTGTTGATATCTTTGTTTTGCTAAGTGAAGTTGATGATTATTTTCAAATTAGTGAAGATAGTTTAATTGCCATTAATAATAATATATTGATATATTGACGAATTTAGTTGCGCGCAGTAAAAACAGCTTGCACCAATTTTCACAACAACTAATATAGAAACTTAGGAAAGTATCGCAAATAAACACGAGATTAGCTTTTGTTTGTTGCACGAAAAACCATTTGTGGGCATAAACGAAAGTGGCAAGCATAACAAATGCGCAATTTTAAAATAACAGTAACGCATATAATAGGTTGCGCAATGCAAAAAGTTCCCGCTTACAATTAGTTTGTAAACGGGTAATTTTTCAAGCCAAGCTTTGCATTTTTATGCAAAGCTGTTTTAGCGTTATAGCTTAACTTGTTTATAAGTATAATATAGTTTATTTTAGATAACGTTGATACCGATTAAAATTAGCAGATTTTGATGATATTGTAAAGCAAAAAACCGCCAAAATTGGCAGCAGTAAAACTTTTGCAGACACAATTAAAGTTGAACTTACCAATAATAATATGAATTTGCATAAAAATTATATTGGTGCATTCTTTAAATTATCTTTTAGCTAAATTTAAAAAATTGCTATAAATACTGTTGTTGTTTTCGTCAATAATTTTTGCGTTTACGGTTTTTTCATAAAATTCGCGTGGGCCTATGCAGCCTATTATAGCGTAAACATAACCACATTCACGCATTGCATATAATGTTTTAAAAAGCAAAAGTTTGCCTATGCCTTTTCCTCTGTGTTCTTGCTTTACCGCCGTAGGGCCAAAAAAATCTTTCGCAACAGCATCATAACAAGAATAGCCCACAAGCTCGCCGTCAATTGTAGCTACAAAGCATGTGGGGGGAAAATGCGCAAAGCATACATCCATTTCGCCCATAGCATTTACGCCGGAAAGTTCCTTAACAAAGTTTAAAACTCCTTGTTTATCCGGGGCAAGCGGCCTAAATATTTTTACGTTTGCTTTTTTTTCGTGTGCATCAATGTCAAATTGCGGTAATGTAATTAAGTTTACAAGCATATCTGCCATTTTAATTCTCCTTTATTATACTGTTGTATTTAGTTGTGTTATAAAGTATATAGCACAAATTATCATAATTTTTATCGTGTGTTTTTGAATAATAGTTATTGTTATATAAATACTTAAAACCACATTTTTCTATAACTTTTTTTGAATTTGCGTTTATTGCAAAATGCCCACATGTTAAGGCGTCTAATTGCAAGGTGTTAAAGCTGTAATTTATTATTTCGTTTACCGCTTCGGGCATTATGCCCTTGCCCCAATAATCTTTAGCCAATAAATACACAAGTTCTTTTGCGTTTAGGTGTTTTAAATTTTCATCGCTGTTTACAAATGACGTGTTTAGGGCGATATTGCCTATAACTTTGCCGTTATCTTGCATAATAATTGCAAATGCATTTTTGCCGTTAATATATTTGATTAAAAGTTCTTGTGCCTCTTCAATATTCAAATGCCGGTTAAGGCCAAGCATGTTTAAAATATTTTCGGTTTTTGTTATCTCGTATAAATCGTTTATATCGCTTTTTTTCCAGGGCCTTAGCAAAAGCCTTTGCGATATAATTGTTTTGCCGGTTATATTAATATTTACATCCATAAGATAAACCTCGCATATAGACAATAATTTAAAAGTATGATAAAATTACCCATGGTTAAAGGAGAGTTATTATGATTATTAAAACAATAGAGTTGTGCGATGTTTTTGTTGAGCTTATTACACCTTTTAAAACTGCGCTTCGCACCGCAGAAAATATCGAAACAATTCTTGTAAAAATAACCACCGAAAGCGGCCTTGTTGGCTATGGTGAAGCCGCACAAACGCCACAAATCACAGGTGATACAAAAGGCGGAATTTACTGCGCTATACAAAACAATATAGCGCCAAATTTAATAGGGAAAAATATAGAAAATTTTGCCGAAGTTATGCAAATATTAAACAGTTGTATAGTGGCAAATTACAGTGCAAAAGCGGCTGTGGATATGGCGATTTATGATATTTATGCAAAAAGCCTTAATAAGCCGCTTTATAAAATTTTGGGCGGTGCAAAAAACAAGCTAAAAACAGATATTACAATTAGCCTTAACAGCACACAAAACATGGTAAAAGATAGCGTAAAAGCTGTGCAAAGCGGCTTTGAAATTTTAAAGATTAAAGTGGGAAAAGCGCCAAAACTTGCCGATGCATACACGGTAGAAGAAATAAGAAAAGCCGTTGGTAAAAACGTTGTTTTAAGGGTGGATGCAAACCAAGGGTGGGGCGCAAAACAAGCTGTTGAAATTATAAAAACTATGGAGGCGAAATGCCTTGATATAGACCTTGTAGAACAACCCGTAAAAGCGCACGATTTAAAAGGTATGCAATATATTACAAACAGGGTTAGCACAAATATTTTGGCAGACGAAAGCGTTTTTAGCGCTAAAGATGCAATAGAAATAATAAAAATGGGCGCTGCAGACATAATTAATATAAAGCTTATGAAATGCGGTGGCATATATAACGCGCTTAAAATATGTGATATTTCGCAAACTATGGGCGTTGAATGTATGATGGGCTGTATGCTTGAAACAAAAGTGGCAACAAGCGCAGCGGCACATTTGGCTGCAAGCCAAAGCAATATAACACGGGTGGATTTAGATGGCCCACTGCTTTGCAAGAAAGACCCATTCGAGGGTGGCCCTGTTTTTGATAAACAAGACATTACTATGCAAAACTTACCCGGAATAGGAATAAAAAGTGTTCCGGTAACGTTTTAGTTTGAATGTTATTTTTTTTATTGTGTTTTAAATATACCAAAAAAACAGAATTATAATAAATCATCAACTTCGCTTGCTATACTGTTGTGTATAAGCGAGCGCAAACGTATTAAACGGGTGTTTTCACGTGTTGGGCAAACTCTGTTTGTTAAAAGTACAACAAAAAGGCCACTTTTCGGGTCTATTGCTAAACTGGTGCCAACAAAACCTGTGTGCCCAAATGCATTTGCACTTAGCAAATCGCCCATGAAATTAGAGGGGCTGTGCGCTAAATTAAAACCAAGGCCCCTAAATTCTCTGTTTTCGCCCGGTGTTCTATTTAAAATTGCAGCATCGAACATAGCTTTAGATAAATACTTAAAGCCATCTCTTGTTTTGCCGCCAAGTGCAAGCATTTGTGCAAAATTCGCCATGTCTGAAATATTGCTGAAAACGCCTGCGTTGCCTGAAATACCTTCTAAAAAACGTGCGTTTTCATCGTGTACAACTCCGCATATAAGTTTGTTTGTGCTTGGGTCTGTTTCGGTGGGCGCTATTTCGCCTTTAGGGCGGTAAGTGGTTGCGTTTAAATTAAGCGGCTTAAACACAAGCTCGTTTGCCAAAACATCAAGCGGTTTTTCGCCTACTTTTTCTAAAATTTTTCCAAGCAATATATAGCCTATGCAGCTGTATTCAACATTACTTGCGGGCACGTAAGACAGCGGCAAGTTTAAAATTGCCGTTTGTACATCGTTTTTTGTTTTTGCATATTCGCTTAAATAAACATGTGCCGGCAAGCCGCTTGTATGCGTTAATAATTGCAGTAAAGTAATGTCTTTCTTTTCGTTTTCAATATCATAAAAAAAGCTAATTTTATCATAAAGCCTAATTTTGCCTTGCTCAATAAATTTTAAGGCTATCATGGTTGTGCTTACTATTTTGCTAATACTTGCCAAATCGAATACGGTGTTTAATGTGGCATTGCCAAAGCTTTTTTTAAGTAATATTTCCTTGTTTAAACCTATTGCAATGCATGCGCTAGGGTATGCTTTGCCAACTTCGCTTTCTATTATTTTACAGGTATTTTCAAACATAATAAAGCTCCTTGCTTTGTGTTTTTTTTGCTATGAAATAATATGTGTTAGTGCTTTAAAATATATACCTATAATAGTAAAAAGTCAAGCATTACGCATTTTAAATTAAAATATAATTTGAATTATTACAAATTGTTTACATATTGCTAATATTTGGATATTTTGCTTGACAAGCTGGTTAAATTAATTGTAATATATTAGTAAATGTAACGAATAAAGGCAATATTTTTGTTATGTTTAAAATAATTTATTAGGAGAAATAAAGATGAAAAAATTATTATCTTTAGCATTGGCGCTTGCAATGTTGCTAACATTTGTTGCTTGTGGTACAACTACAGAAGAAGCACCTGCAGAGTCAACAGCACCGGCAGATACCTCACAAGCTACAGAGGAAGTAGCAACAGAGCCTGTTGCTATCACAATCAGCTATCCCGATAACCCAACACTACCTTATGAGGAAACATGGTCTGCATTTGTTGAAACATCTGCAAATGCAAATATCGAATTAACTATCGAGCCTATTCCTACATCTGAATATGCAACAATAGCCTCGCTTGCACTTAACACAGGCGAAAATTTAACAGACGCTTATATGTATATGAACACAGCAGGCGAGGGTGCTTCTTTAGCACTTAACGGTGCGGTTGTTCCATTTAGTGATTACTCGGAATGGACACCTAATTTCAATGCACAAGTTGAAAGATTAGGCCTACAAGATGCAGTTGATGCACTAAAATTGGAAGACGGCAAACTTTATTACTTGCCATCTCTATATGATATTCCAATTTACGATGCAGGCTTAATTTTACGTGCCGACTTCTTAGAAGCAAACGACCTTGAAGTTCCAAAAACAACAGACGATTTATATAATGTTTTAAAAGCTTATAAAGAAGAATATCCCGATTCATATCCTTTAACATCATGGGTTTACACTTCAATAACAACTCGTATGTTAATGCCTGCTTTTGGCGTTAGCTTCGGCGGCGGTTCATCTTCAGGTTCTTATGTTTTAAGCTATGATTATGAAAACGAAGAATATTTTGCAGGCGCAACAAGCGAAGGCGCACGTGAATTCTTCAAATACATGTACAAGTTAAGCGACGAAGGTTTATACGACCCTGAAGTTAGCGACGGCGACGGCGCAACAGCAAAACTTGTAAACGGCGGTGCAATGGCAACATATGCATGGTACGACCAAATTAACGGCTTTGAGGCTGCAAGTGAAATTGAAGGCTACGATTTAGCTATGATGTTACCACTTGAGGGCACAGCAGGCGCATACCACATGGAAGCATCTTTCACAAGCTTTGGTTTAATGATTCCTGCAGCTACTGCAGAACGTGACGACTTCGAGCAAGTTGTTCGTGCATTAGATGAAATGTTCTATGGCGAAGAAAATGCAAAAATTTGGAACATTGGCGTTGAAGGTGAAGCTTACACAATGGACGGCGACACAATTGTTTACAACGACGAAGTTGCAAACTCACCCGACGGCATTTATAAAACTATGCAAGTTCTTTACGGTGTAGGTTCTAACGGTTCACAACTTGTTTGGGAAAACGAGCTTATTTTAACAAAATACGACGAAGAATTTGCACAACTTAACACAGATATCAAAGCTTTAGAGGGCGGCAATTCAATTAGGCCAAAACCTCCCACACCTTTGTTTGACGATATCGACGCAGAAGAAGTTGGCTTCTTAAGAACACCTCTTCAAGATGCGGTTACAGTTTGGATTGATCAATTTGTTACAGCACAAAGCGATCCTAACGACGATGCTGTTTGGGCACAATATGTTGCTGAATTAGAAGATGCAGGCTTACAAGAATATCTTGATTACTACAATTCTAACTTGGCATAATTATTAATGCACAAATACATTAGTATTAATTAATTAATTAATAAAAACACCTGTTGCCCAAGCAATAAACTTGGGCAACAGGTTAGATTGTTTAAAAAGCATTTATAAAATAACGCTATTTCTTTATTTTATAACAAATAAATTTATTGTTGGAGAATACATATGACAAAAAATAGCAAGCCGGCGCACGAAAATGAAATACAAAAAACTACAATTAAACGTTATTTAAAGCGCTATTGGGTGCTGTATGCAATGATGGTTTTGCCCATAATATATTTAATTATTTTTAAATATATGCCCATGTTTGGTAATATTTTAGCATTTAGGCGTTATAGCCCCGGGGCAGGCCCGTGGGGCGAAGAATGGACATTGCGCTATGTTGAAAGGCTTATCGAGGATTCTAACTTTTGGGATGCATTTTTCAACACATTAAACATATCGTTTTGGAATATTATTGTAAATTTTCCGATACCTATTATTTTTGCAATTTTGTTAAATGAATTGCACGCTAAACGTTTTAAAAAAGTTGTGCAAACCGTTTCTTATATGCCAAGGTTTATATCAACGGTTATTGTTATTACAATTTTAAACGAGCTTTTATCACCTAGCTCCGGCCTAATTAATTTAGCGCTAAGCAATTTTGGAATTGAACCTATTTATTTCATGAATGAACCTGAGTGGTTTATTCCTATTTATATTTTCACTACCGCATGGCAGTTCACAGGGTGGACAGCAATAATCTACCTCGCTTCTATAACTTCTATAAGCCCGGATATGTTTGAGGCAGCTGAAATAGACGGCGCGTCAAGGCTGCAACAAATATGGTATGTAACAATACCGTCTATCATGCCAACAGTTATGGTTATGTTAATTATGAATGTTGGGCGTGTTTTAACTTTAGGTTTCGAAAAAATATTGCTTATGTATACGCCAAATAACTCGCATGTTAGCGATATTATAGATACTTATGTTTTCAGAATAGGCCTTGAAAGCCAAAACTACTCTTACGCTACCGCCATAGGCCTTTTCACAGGTGTTGTTGGCATAATATTGGTAGTTTCTTCTAACGCTCTAAGTAAAAAACTTACGGGCGAAAGCATATATTAAGGAGGAGAAAATGAATAAAAGATATAAATCCCTTGAAAATTTTATTTTTGACAGTGTTGTTTACATTGTAATGTTTTTCTCGCTTTTTTTGTGCTTAGTACCGTTTATTTATATGTTTGCGGTGTCTTTTTCCGGAACTAAAGCAATTTTAAACAACGAAGTATTTTTATTTCCTGTTGATTTCACACTAGCTTCATACGAGGCAATTTTTACATATCCTAATTTTTGGCCATCTTATTTCAACACTTTCTTTTACACAATTTTTGGCACATTAATTGCGCTTATTTTGAATTGCCTTTTGGCATACCCTCTTTCAAAAACATTTTTAAAAGGCAATAAATTTGTTGCGAAAATGGTTGTTATAACAATGTTTTTCACAGGCGGTTTAATTCCAAACTACCTTTTAATAAGCAGTTTAGGGCTTTCGGGCACAAGGCTTGCAATTCTTTTGCCGTTTGCAATTAACCCGTTTAATTTAATTGTTTTAATGAGCTTTTTCAAAAGCGTGCCAAACGAAATTGAAGAGGCGGCACTTATAGACGGCCTTGGTTATTTTGGCATTTTGCGCCGAATTGTTATTCCGCTTTCAACCGCGGCAATTGCAACAATAGGCCTTTATTATGCGGTGTTTTTCTGGAACGATTGGTTTAACAGCCTTTTATATTTAAATACAGATTTATACCCCGTTATGATGCTATTAAGAAATATTGTAAACGGAACATTAAATGTTGGCGGCGGCGGAAGCGCGGCACAAAATGAAACAGTTTCGCTTGGTATAAAATCGGCGGTTATTATTACTTCTACATTGCCTATTATTTTAGTCTATCCGTTCTTACAACGCTTTTTTGTAAAAGGTTTAACTATAGGTGGGGTAAAAGGCTAGTATAAATAATCTGTACTCCGTTTCGGTTATTTATATTTTTTATCTAATCGGCGTGGCATAGCCACATGCCAATTCATATTAGCCTACGGCTAATATGAATTTTCTTAAATTAACTTTTAATTTACTGCCGTTTTCACAATGCATATAAAATGTAAAATTTAACATAATGGTAAAAATAAAAAAATCGGAGAGCAATATGCAATTAACATTAGAGCAAAAATTAGGGCAACTGTTAATGTTCGGTTTCCCTGCAGAAAAATTAGGCGATGCAGAAATACAGCTTATTGAAAAATACAAAGCGGGAAATGTTATACTTTTTGCAAGAAATTTAACATCGCCAAAGCAAATGAAAGAACTTTGTGATGACATAAAAAAACGTATTTACGAACAAACAGGCCTTTTGCCGTTCATAGGAATTGATCAAGAGGGCGGTGTTGTTTCACGCGTGCCAAACGGTGCAACAATTTTCCCCTCTGCAATGGCTGTAGCGGCGGCAGGCAGCACAAGCGATGCTAAACTTGCCGCATATTACAGCGCAAAAGAACTTGCGGCGCTTGGCGTAAATTGCAACTTTGCCCCAGTGGCAGACGTAAACACGAACGAGCAAAACCCTGTTATAGGCGTGCGCTCTTACGGCAACACCGTGCAAAAAGTTGTGCCTTTTATGATGGCAGTGCAAGAGGGCATAATAAAGGCCGGGCTTTTACCCTCAACAAAGCATTTTCCCGGCCACGGCGATACTTTTGTTGATAGCCACTTAGGGCTGCCAAGCGTTGATAAAAGCAAAAAACAGCTTGAAGAATGTGAACTTGCGCCTTTTGCACATGCCATAAAAAACGGCACGCCATGCATAATGGCATCGCATATGCTTTTTCCGGCATACGATAACAGCGGCGTGCCGGCAAGTTTAAGTGCGCCTATATTACAAGGCCTTTTAAGGGGCGAAATGGGCTTTGATGGTTTAATAGTGTCTGATTGCCTTGAAATGGGCGCAATTAAAGATTATTTTGGCACAAGCGAGGCATTTTTAATGGGCATTAAAGCAGGGCTTGATATAGGTTGTATCTCTCACGAGGCACACTTAGCCGTAAAAGCAATGCAGTTGACAATGAAAGCCATAGAAGATAAAAGCTTGCCGATGCAACGTGTTGATGATGCGGTGCAAAGAATAATAAAGGCAAAAAAGCACTTTGCAAATGCCAATGCACCTTTTGAATGTGTGAATTGTAAAGAACATAAAATTTTAGCACAAAATTTAATGCTTAAAGCGATAACACGTTTTGATGATAACGGCAATTTGCCAAAAATAGATGAAAACACGCTTTTTATTAGCACACGAAAAAGCAGGGCAACAATGGCATCAACCGTTGTTTTAAGCGACGATACCTTTGCCGAAAAAATGGCAGAGGAATTTAAAGGGCAGGCGATGGTGCTATCTTTACAGCCCGATGAAAATGATATCAACACGGCATTTGAAAAAGCAAAGCAATATAAAACAATTGTAATTGGAACATTTAATGCGCATTTAAATAAAGAGCAAATAACGCTTGTAAATAAAATAAGCCGGCATGATGCAAAAATTGTTGTTGTTGCAATGCGAAACCCATACGATTTACTTCATATGCCGCAAAAAACATATAAACTTGCCGCATACGAATACTCCACGCGCTCGTTTGAAGCGGTTAAAGCGGTTTTAAAGGGCGAAAAAGCGCAGGGTACGAATAAACATATAATATAAAAAGGCAAAGTTTGAAAATGAATTTTAAATTTTCTATATTAGAAAAACCGCTTTTCTTATTGGGCAAGCTAAACAACCGAGAATTAAGACACAAATACAATTAAGTTTTATGGTAGGTTTGTACTTTGTGACGTAGCGGAAAGGAATGGCTATATTTATGCAAAACACAAAACTGTTTAATTATGCAAAAGATAAACTGGTTATAGGCTTAATGAGTGGCACCTCCGCAGATGGCATTGACGCTGTTTTAGTAAAAATAAGCGACAGCGGCATTAACACAAAAATTAAAACGCTAAGTTTTATTTCAACCGCCTATGATAAAGAATTTCAAAAATATATTTTAAAAATTGCAAAAGGCGATTTTGGCGGCACAAATGAAATTTGCAAGCTTAATTTTTATTTAGGCAAGCTTTTTGCCGATGCTTGCCTTAAGTTATGCGAAAAGGCGAATGTGAGCATTAAAGACATAAGCTTTGTTGGCTCGCACGGGCACACGGTTTACCACCAGCCCGATATTATTGATTTTTTTGGCGCGGAAATTAAATCTACATTGCAAATAGGCGAGGCCTCGGTTATCAGCGAGAGGCTTATGTGCCCTGTTGTAAGCGATTTTAGGGTTAGAGATGTTGCGGCGGGCGGTTTTGGCGCGCCGCTGGTTCCTTATACAGAGTTTATTTTATACGCAAGCGAGCATAAAAATATAGCGCTACAAAACATAGGCGGCATAGGAAATATTACTTATATACCTAAAAACAGCACATTAAGCGATGTAACAGCGTTCGATACGGGCCCAGGTAATATGGTTATGGATGCTGTTTATACAATAATTACAAACGGGGCACAAACTTATGATAAAAACGGGGATTTTGCAAAAAAAGGTGTGCCAAGCGATGAATTACTACAATTTTTATTAAACGATAATTATTATAAAATGCCCATGCCAAAAACCACAGGGCGTGAAAAATACGGCGAAGAATATGTTGCAAAATTGATGAATTATTCCAAAACGCTTAATTTAAACAATGAGGATATAATGGCAAGCGTTACAATGCTAACCGCAAAAACCATAGAAACAGCATTAAAAGATGTTTATAAAATAATGCCGGACGAGCTTATAATTAACGGTGGCGGCGTTTATAATAAAACTTTGCTTTTAATGATAAAGCAGTGTTTGCCTATGTGCACAGTAAAAACGGGCGAGGATATTGGAATTAACAGCGATGCAAAAGAGGCAATTGCCTTTGCGCTTTTGGCAAACGAAACAATGTGTGGAATTTGCAACAATGCCCCCGGTGCTACAGGCGCAAAACATCCTGTAATAATGGGCAAAATAAGCTTGTAAAAAGTATAGGAGAATTATTGTGGAAACAGCTAATTTAGGAACAGAGAGAATAAACGAAGCAACTAAAAATATAGATTTATGCACAACAATTGAAATGGTGCAACTTATGAACGAGCAAGACATAACCGTGCCATATGCCGTAAAAGAGCAATTGCCGCAAATTGCAAATGCAGTTGATGTTATACACAGCGCGCTAAAAAACGGCGGACGCATGGTTTATATAGGGGCGGGAACATCGGGCAGGCTTGGCGTGTTAGATGCAAGCGAGTGCCCACCAACGTTCGGCACGCCGCCGGAAATGGTGCAAGGATATATAGCCGGCGGCGATATTGCGCTTAGAAACGCGGTTGAGGGCTGTGAAGATAACGAAGAAGAAGGCAAAAAACTTATTGAAGAGATAAATATAAGCGAAAAAGATGTTGTTATTGGAATAACCGCCAGCGGAAGCGCGCCTTTTGTACTTAGTGCCGTTAAAACAGCCAAAGAGCGCGGCGCAAAAACAATTGGCATAGTAACCAATAAAAGCACAAAACTTGAAAATTTAGCCGATATTTGCATTGCGCCTGTTGTTGGTGCGGAAACAATTGTTGGAAGCACAAGGCTAAAAAGCGGAACGGCACAAAAACTTGTGTTAAATATGCTAACCACATGCACAATGGTAAAACTTGGCAAAGTGTACGGCAATTTAATGGTAGATTTAAAACCGGGCAACAACAAACTTATAGATAGGGCACAGCGCATTATCTGCGAGGTTACAAATGTTGACATGCAAATTGCAAAGCAAAAGTTAAACGAGGCAAACAACAGCACAAAGCTTGCAATAATGATGATTGAAAGCGGCCTTGATGCCACAAAAGCAAAAAAACTGCTAGATGAAAACGACGGCGTTTTGCGAAAAGCATTGCAAAATGTATAAACAATAGAGCGTTTCAAATTTTGTGTAAACTTTAAAATTGAAATAAAATAAAAAAAATAGGCTTACCCTCCAAAAGCATATTGCTTGGCGGAAGGTAAGCCTATTATTTTTTTCGATGTGTTGCAGGTTAGTACTTATTAGTTTTATACAGGTTATTTTAGTTCAAACTTTTAATAAAATCACTTAGTTTTTTAGCAGGTAAAACTAAACTAACGCTTGTGCCGCTATTTTTTTCAGACATTATATTCAGCCCATATTTTTTGCCGTAAATTAAGTATACCCTTTTTTGTATGTTTAAAAGCGCAACACCCGAAAGGCCGTCTGAAATTATTTCGTTTTCAATATTATCAAGTTTTTCTTTTAATCTGTTTAGTTTTTCTTTTTCTATACCTGCGCCGTTGTCTTGCACAGTAAAAACAATAGTGTCGCCCAAATATTCACCGCTAATTTTTAAATGCCCGTTTTTAATGTTTACAAAACCATGCGTTATTGCGTTTTCAACTATGGGTTGTATTAACATACGTGGCAAATAAAAGTTGTCCAGTTCATCGTCTATATTAAAATGAACATTAAAACTTCCAAGATAGCGTATTTTCATAATGTCTATAAATTGCTCGATAATATGCATCTCGTCAAAGCCCGAAATATAATCCTCTACATTGTTAGCATAGCGCAATAAGCTTGAAAGCCCATCGCATAATTCGCCTGCCTGCGTAGGTTTACCTATCTCTGTTAAGCGTTTTATATTGTTAATGGTATTTACGGTAAAGTGTGAATTAATCTGTTTTTTAAGCGATAATATTATACTGCGCTGTTTTTCTATTTCTATTTGCTGCATTTTATAATTCATTTCATATAGTTCATCTCGATGCTCTTCAAGCCGAAGTATCATAAAATTTATTCGGTCAACAAGCATATCAAAATCTTCGTTTCCCGTTAGTTCAAGCTTGCCTTTGCCAATGCCTACCAAATTTGTGCTTTCCATAAGCTTTAACATTGGGGTTAAAAAATTTTTACCCAAAAAGCGGTAAAACAACAAAAGAACTATAACAACGGCGCAAAAAGTTATAAATGCGGAAACCGTAAAATATTCAACCATGGTATTTCTGGCTGTGCCATCGTCAACAACAAGAATAGAAAAAGGAGTTGCCCCTATTTCGCGAACTGAATAAACGCTGCTTATATCTAACATATCATCATATGCCAAATTGATATATTCATCATTGTTGCATGCTAAAACATTATCATTTGCAATTAGTGAAATAATAAGGCCGCTGTCTTCAATATCGCGCCTGAAAAGCGTTTGCAATTGCTTTGCATTCATTAAAAACACAATTTCGCCCAAAATTTCGTCATCGTTTTTTACATTTGTGAAATAGCCTATGTAAGAATTGCCCTCGATAGCAAGCGAAACATGTTGCGATTGTTGGTTTTGTGTTAATAAAATGCCAATTCGCGTTGCGGCGGTGTTGCCTAAATTTCCGCGAAGCTTTACAAAATTATCAAAGTTATTATAAATTAAAATATCGTCTACAAGGCCATCGGGCTGATAAATGGTGTTTAATATTTGGCTTGCGCTTGTTGAATATGCGTGAAAACTTAGTGGGTCATTTTCTCTTAACATATTTTTAATTAAATAATCTTGCGAGAGAACTAATGCGCTGTGTTCAAGGTCTAAAAAGCTGTTTTCAAGCGTGTTTAAAACATTATCTGCCGTTTGCATTGTTAAGCGCTGGGTGTAAGTTTCTAAATAACCTTGTGTGTAATGAAAAAACATGCCCCATAAAATAACCAAAACGAATAAAAGCATTGGAAGGGAGAAATTAATCCTGTTTCGCAATGCCTTTGCAAAATGTTTGTTGTTTATTTTTTTTACTTCATCTTTGTGAATTTTGTAATTGTGTCCAGAATTCAATAACGTCCTCCTCCATTTGAAAAACCGTTATTTTGTCGTTATACCAAAAATTTCCATCGTTTAAAGGCGCGCTTGAATAATCTTCAATATCTGTGCGCACAGGCCATGTGCCCTCTTTGATATATGGCTGTAAACCCTCGCCTGTGCCATCGCCCTCGCCCATTAAATGCCATATAAAAAGCTTTGCGGCATTTATATTTTTTGCGCCACCGGCAATAGAAATTGTGTTTGTGGTAACAACACCGTCTGTGGGAAGTGCGCCGTATGCCACGGCAACATTAAGACCAATTTCGCTTCGCCTTATTTTGCTGGATATCATAAAAGCAAGCGGGCCGTCTTGGTTGCTATCATCGCCTACAATTTCAATTAGCTCGTTAGAGCTTGTTGTAAATTGCATGTCGTTTTCAATCATCATTTGCCAAAAAATTTCGCCTGCGCTGCTGTTTTCGGGGATAATTAGCTCTTCGCCGTATAAATCGTAATAGGCTTCTTGCATTAAATCGCTGTTTTGTATTACGGCATAAAAAAGCGCAAATGCAGGGTGCGAGCGCAATGGGCTGTTCATATACACTTTGCCTTTCCATGCAGGCTCGGTAAGTTGCCACCAATTTGTAATGGGGCACTCGCTATAAATATTTGGGTTGTAAAAAAGCTGCTGTGTTTCCGCAACAAAGCTTAAAAGTTCGGTATCTGCATAGCTAAATAAATGCGGCTTAATATCGCTTGGCACATATTTATTAACGATATAAAGCGGAAAATATTCTATGCTTAATATGCCTGTATCATCAGAACAAATTACAATGTCGCAATTAAAATTTCGGGTTTCATAATTGTTTAATAAGATATCTACAAGGTCGTGTGCTCTGGTATCGTAAATTTCTACAGTTAAGCCGGGATATTGGCTTTCAAAACTCTCTTTAACATCATATATTCGGGTTGTTGTTGTGTAAATTACAAGCGTGTCCTCTGTTAGTGCAAGCTCGTAAAGTTCCTGCGGGCTTATATCTTCGTTTAAGTTTGCGTTTTCATACCACTCGCTTAAAGGGTTTTCATGGCTTTGGCCGCAAGCGGCAACAAAAATGCATAAAAACACAAAAAGTGTTAATTTTAAAATTTTCACGCTAACCTCCGTTTTGCAAACAGCATAAATAATTAATAAAAGCCTCAAAAAATACAGAATTTTCGCACGTTTTGCATTTTTATTAGATAATGTTAGCGCTTGTGCCAACACTATTAAAATAATTTTCAGTTGATATTTTCTTGTAAAGTATCAAGCATAGGGGCAATGTTTTCATTGCCGTTTATAAATAAAAGCCAATCTTGCTCGCTGTTAATGTCTTTATTTCCGGTGATAAAATCTTGCATTGCTTTTTGGGTATACTCTTTAATTTGCAACATTAATTTTTCGTTTTCAGCCTTGTTATTTGTAAAAACTATAGGCGATAATGAATTTTGCGGCTCGTGCTGTTCATAAATTCGCGATGCCCTTGAAGCAACATACTCGCTTTGGTTTACCTGAAAACCTTTCCATACTACCGCCGATGCATACATATCGCTTGTTATATAAGGGCCGGGCGTGCTTAAAGGTAACCCGTTTTTAAGCAAGGTGTCGGTGCCATCTATGCTAATAAGTGCAGGCGTTCCGTTTGCGCTTATATCGCCGGGGCTTGCCTCGTGCCAATTAACATTAGGCTCGCCAAAATGGCCTATTAAATAAGCTTGCTCGCTGCACATTATGTCTAAAACTTTGAAAACGTGCTGTGCTTTTTTGCTGTTTGCAAGTATAACCGCGCCAACATCGGGTTTTATTACCTGTAAAGCGCTATAACCCTCGCTAATTTCGCTGCTTATAGGCGCAATTGCAATAAAATTGCTAAATAGCTCGGGGGAATTCACCGAGAGCACATCGCTTAAATCTTTCGCGGTAAACATTCCAACCAAAAAATTGGGGGCGTTACATACGCTTATAAGCTGTGTTTCATCGAATTGAAACAGCTGTTTGCTTATTAACCCCTCGCTGTAAAGCTGTGCACAATATTCAAGCCCCTTGCGAAAATTATCGGTATACGGTGCAAAATAAACTTCATTATCATCGTTAAGCGCAAAATAAAAATTACTTGCATTTGTTTGTTCAAAGGCATTTAAAATAAAATCGGTGCTATAAAAACTATCGGTGCTTGTGCTGCCAATTAACGGCGCACCGTTTGGAAAATTTTGTTTAAACGCTGTTAAAACTTGCGTTAACTCTTGTGTAGTACTTGGAATTTGCTCGCCTGTTTGTTCAAGCCAATCTACATTTATCCACATAGTTTGAGCATAGTTTTTGGGTGAATTTGCAGTTTGTAAAGGCATGTAATAAATATTTCCATCGTCGTGTGTAAGTACATCTTGCATATTAAAAAGGGTGTAATTATTAAAAACCTGCTTTAAATATTCGCTTTGTGTTTGTATTAAATTATTAAGCGGTAAAATGTAATTGTTTTGTGCAAACTGTGTTATTTGCTCATCGCTTGGTGTGTTTTGGCTTGAAAACAAAATAGCATCGTATTCGCTTTGGCTGTTTTCAAAAAGCAGTTGTAGGTATTGAGAGGTATAGTCTTGCGGCAAAAAACTTATTTTAATGTTAATACCGCTTTGCTCCTCAAGCCATTGAATATAGTAAGAGTTTTCAATTTCTGCAAGGTTTTCCTCGTAGGCAATAGCAAGGTGCACCTCTTGCTTTGTTTGCGTATTATCTTGAAAGCAAGAAGTGAAAGACAATATTATTATGCCATAACAAAAAAATATAAATGTTTTAAAGCTTAACATTAAAACGTCCCCAAATCTTTTAAAGTTTTCATATATGCCGTAGGTGGGTCTCCATAATATTCTTTAAAAACTTTACAAAAATAATAATAATCGGTATAGCCGCAGTCAATTGCAATTTCTTTGTATGGCGTTGTTTCATTTCGAAGCATAAGCGCAATGGCATGTTCCATTCTAAGCTTTGTAACGTGCCGTGTTAGCGTAGAAACATAGTGCTTTGAAAATAAATTGCAAATATAATTAGGGTTTAGCCCAAATTGCTTTGAAAGCGATTCTAATGTATGTTTTTTATTAAAGTTTTCGTCTAGGTATTGTATTAAACTTTTAAAAGATGGGTTGATATTATCGGTTTCTCTTGAAATTTTATTTTCCTTTTTTAGCAGCTTTTTGCTCATTCTTTCAAGAACAATTTGCACTTCTATTTGTTTCATAGGCTTTAATAAATAATCAAAACCGTCCATTCTGAAAAAATTTCGTGAATCTTCAAAGCTGCCAAAAGCACTTAAAATAACGCTTTCAAACTCAACACAGTTATCTTTTAATATTTTAATCATCTCAACGCCGCTCATCTCTGGCATTTTTAAATCTGTAAAAACAACATGAGGCCGTAATTCGGTAATTTCTTTAATGGCAATTGTTGGCAATTGCGAAGAGCCTATAACTTCAAAGCCGTTATCAAGCCATCTAATGTTATTTACAATTTCGTTTAAAATCAGCGCTTCATCATCAATTACATATACAGTGTACATAGCATGTCCTTTTACTTTAACAAAATATTAAAGATGTTATTATTTTACCAATAAAAAATACATTTTGCAAATAATATGCATATTATTATCCAGTATAATTTTACCATATGCAATTTTTTGCAAACATAGACTATGTTCACTTTCGTTTGTAATATCTTAATATTTGCAAATATTCTTGCTAAATTACAGGTTTATAACAATTTGAAAAGCATATACGCATCAATAAAAAAGCCCTTATAAATTTATTTTAAAAGTAAATTTATAAGGGCTTTTTAGTGATATTGATTTTTATTTTTTAGATGTAATTTAGAATAAATAGTTTAAATTATGTAACTTTTTTACACCCCAGCGCAAGCATAAATTTTTGATATGCTTTTTTGCCGTTTTCATCTTGTTTAAATACGCCTGCATGCTCTAAACATGTTTGAAATTTTGCGCCAATTTCATCTTTAATTATATTTTGTGTAGTTAGTGCGCTTAAATTTTCGCCATATTTATCGCATAAATAATCTATCCAATCCGCATGGTGTGGCATATTATCTTTCAATTGATTTTTGCTTACGCTACCCTCAAGCACATTTTTAATCTTTTCACATTCACTTTGTAAGCGCGCGGGTAAAATTGCAAGGCCCATAACTTCAATTAGCCCTATGTTTTCTTTTTTTATGTGGTGTATTTGCGCATGTGGGTGGAAAATACCAAGTGGGTGCTCGCTGCTTGTGCGGTTGTTGCGTGGCACTAAATCTAAAATATATTGTTTTTCGTTTTCATTATAATGCATTATGGGTGTAATTGTATTATGCGGTGTTTTTTTGCCGTTTATTTCACTGTATGCCAAAATTTCGGCTTCGCAGTCTTCATATTCGCGCCATGTGTTTAAAACATGTGTAGCAAAAGCACAAATTTCATTTTCGTTTTCGCTTTTAACCCGTAAAGTGCTCATTGGCCAATTTATATTGTGCACTTTAATGCTTTTGTAATCTTCGTGCGTGTAAATTTCTGTGGTTTTTGCTTTGTGCATTGGGAAAACGTAGTTTCCGCCTTGAAAATGTGCATGGCTTAAAATGCTTCCGCCAACTATCGGTAAATCGGCATTGCTGCCACAAGTGTAGTGTGAAAACTGCTTAACAAAACTTAAAATTTGCTTAAATGTTTGCGAATTAATTTGCATTGGCTCATGTTTTGCGCTAAAAACAATGCAATGTTCGTTGTAATAAACATAAGGGCTATATTGCAAAAAATAATCTTCCCCACAGATATCAATGGGCATTGCACGGTGCGTTTGCCTTGCCGGGAAATTAATTCGCCCGGCATAGCCTAAATTTTCTATGCACAGCATACATTTTGGGTAGCTTGCAGAGGGCTGCAAGCGTTCTAATTCAATGGTTTTTGGGTCTTTCTCGGGTTTGGTTAAATTTATTGTAATTTCAAGGTTTCCATATTTGCTATCATAACCCCATTGAATATTTTTGGCAATTTGTGCGCTGCGAATATAATTTGCTTTTATGCATAAATCGTAAAAATAATCGCAGGCAACTCGTGCACCTTTTTCTTTGTAAAGTGCGCTGAATTTTCTTGCAATTTCGCTTTGGCGCGGCATTAAAATGCCCATTAAACGTGCTTCAAAATTAACACGAAGTGCATCAATTTCATTATCAAATAAATTAATGTTGCCGGCGTAATCCAGTAGCGGCTTTAAAAGGTTTTCAGGCGTGTTTGGGTATTCCTCGCTTTGAATTTGCTCAATTTGCTCGCTATTACATGGTTTGCTCAAACTATAAATATCCAAATAAGCGTTTCGTGCAATAAAGGCATCGGCATCTTCAATTAGGCAATGTTTTAAACCATATTGTACAAGCCGTTCTATATCGACGCAAATATCTTTTTCGTTTGGCATAGTTTACACCTCATAATATTTATTATATTAATTATAAATTTTACAAAGGCGAATTTCCATGCATTTTTGTTGAGATATTATAGTTATATAGGTTTAAAAAAGCAAATCAGAAGCACAGTTTGGGTTGCGGTTTTGTTTCTTTTGAAAGGCTATACATCTTATTAAATATCAAACGTATTTCCGTTGCCGGGCCAATTTAAATTTGCAATTACATATGTTTTTTCATCTTCTGCAAGTGATTTTGGAAGAACTGAATATAGAACAGTATCAAGTTTTACACCAAGCACGTTTGAATACGAATGGTATATTATAGTAGAGCAATTTTGCGTTTTAACCCAAAAATACGGTGCATTGGCATCGTATTCAATGCCAAGTAAATTTTCTTTTGCATACTCGGCAACGCTTGCAGCTTCTTCGTTGCTAACATTTTTTACGCTGTAAAGCCTTAAATTTGATGTGCGCTGCAAATCATCAATATGTATTATTTCGCTAACGTGGCCCGGGCCATCTAAGTTTATAACTTCGGTTTCACTATAAATCATAAAAGCGTGTCCGTGGCGATATGCTAAATCTAAGCCGATTAATTCATATTCGGTGCTCTCTGAACCGGAAATTATAAAATCGCCTTTTCTGCCATATTCCATAAGCTGTTCTATATTATTTACGCTTACCCCCGAAGATATGGCATCGTTTTTTATGTTTTGCACTTGTAAAATTACAACTGTTATAAGCACGAATAAGAAAATAACAATAAAAAAGCCTAAAATTATTTTTTGCGCACGAATCATAATATCTCCATTCAATATAAATTAATTTTCCGTATTATGTTCTTTTTCATTATCGGCTAAAGTAACGGCATTAACATTTAAAGTAGCGCCGGGCAATTTGCGAGATACGCCATGCGTTGATGTTGTAGTACTTTTGGCGTTTGTCGTGCCATTTTTTGGTGCAACAGGCAAAGTAAACGAGAATATACAATCTACGCCGGGGGTGCTTGTTGCCCAAATTTCACCGTCTGAAAGTGTTACTAAAACCTTGCAAATATGAAGCCCTAAACCGCTGCCCGAAGTGTTCATGCCGCGGCTTTTATCCTCTTTATAAAAACGCTCGAACACATAGGGAATGGCATCGCTTTCAATGCCCTCGCCCGTATTGCGTATGCTAATTTTAACCCTGTTTTTCTCTTGAACAACATTAAAGCAAATTTCACCGCCCGCAGGGCAGAATTTAAGCGCATTATCAAAAATATTATATATAACTTGATGAATTAAATCAGGATCGGCATATACAATAGTTCGTGTGGGTGTAAAGCCACAAAGCTTTATATCTCCTTTTGATATTCGCTGTTCGGCGGCAAAAACAATATTAGTAATACTTTCCCAAATATCATAATATTGCGCATTTACAACATATTCGCCCGCCTCAAGCTTTGTTATATCAAGCATGTTTTTTATAAGGCGTGTAAGCCTTGCGGATTCATCTGAAACAATTTGTAAATAATGCTCGGTGTTTTCTTTTGGTATGGTGCCATCAAGCATGCCATCAATAAAACCTTTAATGCTTGTCATCGGGGTGCGAAGCTCGTGTGCTATATCACCCATAAAGCTTGCACGTGAGCTGTCTATTTTTTGCAAACTTTGCGCCATTGCATTAAAACTTTGCGAAAGTTGCATAATTTCTTCGTCGCCGTCATCTTTAATGCGCACTGTAAAATCGCCTGCACCGAATTTTTTCGTGGCCTCGGCCATTTCACGCAGTGGTGCTGCTATACGCGCTGTCATCCAAATAGAAAAAACGCTTGAAAGAATAAGCATTAATGCAGCTGAAATTAAAAACATAGAAAATGTGCTTGCGGTGTAAGCATAAAGGCTGCTTGCATCAGAGGCTGCGAAAATATACCCAACAAGCTCAGCTTCTTCGTTATAAATAGGCTTGCCGCTCCAATAATACATATTTTGCGTATACTTACCCAAATTGCTAATTTCGCTAAAACTGCCGGTTTGCAATGTAGAATCAATTGCACGTTTTGGAAAACTTGTTCCCATAAAAGTGGTTGCTTGGAACATATCGTTACTTATGTAAACTGTGCCTTGTGTATCTGTAATAAAAATTAAATCGCCGGTTGCACGTGCTGTAATAAAAACTTCACGCCCTATAATTAAGCTATCTAAACTAGAATTGTCTTCATTTCTATACTCATCAAAAATGCTCATAATCGTATCTATTGTGTGTGCTAAACTTTTTTCACTTTCTTGTTGAAAGTAATTTATAGATAGATACATGTGAACAAACCCCATTATTATTACGCCACTTAACAATAATAGGGTTGTTGATTTAAATATACGAATGGAAATACTTTTGCGCATAAAATTACTCTTTTACTTCAAATTTATAGCCAACGCCCCAAACTGTTTTAAGGCTCCAAATTTCGCCGGCGCCGTCTAATTTTTCACGAAGGCGTTTAACGTGCACATCAATTGTTCGGCTATCGCCGTAATATTCAAAGCCCCAAACTTCGTCTAGAAGTTGGTCACGTGTGAAAACACGGTTGGGGTGGCTTGCAAGAAAATGTAAAAGTTCTAGTTCTTTTGGTGGCGCTTCAACAATTTCGCCGTTCACTTTCATTTCATAACGCGATAAATCCACAATTAAATTATCAAATTGGATAACACCGTCTGTTTTAACTTCATCGCTTTGTGTTGTTCTTCTTAAAACTGCCTTTACTCTTGCGGTTATCTCTTTTGGGTCGAACGGTTTTACAACATAGTCGTCTGCGCCAAGCTCAAGCCCAAGCACTTTATCAAAGGTTTCGCCCTTTGCCGTTAGCATAATAATTGGAACATTAGAGTTGGCACGTATTTTGCGGCAAACTTCCCAACCGTCCATTTTTGGCATCATAATATCAAGCAAAACCATATCAGGTTTTTCAATATCAAAAGTTTTAAGTGCATTTTCACCGTCGTGTGCTAAAACTGTAGCATAACCCTCTTTTTGTAAGTAAAGGCGTAAAAGTTCGCTTATATTTTTATCGTCATCTACTATAAGTATTTTTTCATTAGGCATTTTTATTCCTCCAAAATATGTTTGATTTGTTTCATTATAATATAAATTTGTGGATAAAAAAAGAAATTTATGTTATATATTATTGAAATTATGAACAAAATTGCAAATTTTACACTGTTTTTTAATCAAATATGGAAATTTATTTCATTTTCTGTTATTATAATATGGTATATATAAAAAAACAAGCGAGGATTTAAAATGAAATTAGGAATTGTGGGTTTGCCGAACGTTGGCAAAAGCACGCTATTTAACGCAATAACAAATGCAGGTGCAGGCGCGGCCAATTATCCGTTTTGCACAATAGAGCCAAATGTGGGCGTAGTTGCCGTGCCCGACGCAAGGCTTGATAAACTTGCGCAAATTTGGCAAACAGATAAAAAAACGCCTGCAATTGTTGAATTTGTTGATATTGCGGGCCTTGTTAAAGGCGCAAGTAAAGGCGAGGGCCTTGGCAATAAATTTTTGGGCAATATTCGTGAATGCGATGCAATTGTGCATGTTGTGCGCTGTTTTAGCGACGATGACATTATACATGTAGACGGTGAAGTTGCGCCAATAAGGGATATTGAAACAATTGATACCGAGCTTATTTTAAGCGATATGGAAATTGTTAGCACAAGAATACAGCGCTTTGAAAAAGCGGCAAAAACGGGCGATAAAAAAGCGCTTAATGCCGCCGCTTGGCTTAAAGAGCTTGAAAAGCATTTAGGCGAGGGCAAAAACGCGCGTAGTTTCGCATTTGATGATGCCGACGAAGAACAAGCATTGCTTTTAAAAGAAATTGGGCTTTTAAGCGCAAAACCAATAATTTACGCAGCTAATATGAGCGAAGACGATTTAATGAACGGCATGGAAAAAAACGAAAACTATAAAGCTGTTTTAAAATTGGCAAACGATGAGAATTCGGGCTGTATACCGATTTGCGCAAAAACCGAAGAAGATATTGCAAGCTACACACAAGAGGAAAAGCAAGAGTTTTTAAACGAGATGGGTATAAGCGAAACCGGCCTTGATAGGCTTATTGCCTCAGGCTATGCTTTGCTTGGGCTTATTAGCTATTTAACCGACGGCAAAAAAGAATGCCGCGCGTGGACAATTAAAAATGGCACAAAAGCACCCGGCGCCGCAGGTAAAATTCACAGCGATTTCGAGCGTGGGTTTATTCGCGCAAGCGTTGTTAAATACGATGATTTTAAAGCGTGCGATTTTCAAATGGCGGCTGTAAAGGCAAAAGGCTTGCAACGCACAGAGGGAAAAGAATATATAGTGCAAGACGGCGATATTATAGAATTTTTATTTAATGTTTAATATATGTTTGTAATTTATGCGTAGCCTTTAAGGGGTAATCTAAGCACATCTGTTTTTCAAATTTATGAGATATGCTTGTGTTGCCCTCAATTGCAATATAAAAAACATTACTTGCTAACGGATAATGATTTTTAAAAGTTTAGCTGTTGTATAATTACAATTTTAAAAATTTAAATGTTAAATATTAAAACACATATCATATAACGAAAGGGAAATTAAATTGAAAACAGCACCTTTAAAAGGCACTAAAGATTTTTTGCCGCGCGAAACACAAGTTCGGGATTATTTGCAAAGCACAATAACAAATGTATACCAAAAAAACGGTTTTGTGCGTATTGAAACGCCGATAATTGAAAATATTGAGAATTTAATGGGTAGCGAGGGCGGCGATAACTTAAATTTAATTTTTGAGGTTTTAAAGCGTGGCGATAAATTGCAAAAGGCACTTTTAAGCGGCGCACAGCTTTCAGACATAGGCCTTAGATACGATTTAACTTTACCCCTTTCACGTTATTATGCCGCTAATAAAGAGGTTTTGCCATCGCCTTTTAAGGTTATACAAATTGGCAAGGTATATAGGGCTGAACGCCCGCAAAAAGGCCGTATGCGTGAGTTTATGCAATGCGATATCGATATAATAGGCGATGAGAGTATTAACGCCGAAATTGAACTTATAAGCACAACGGCAACGGCTTTAAGCGCAGTGGGCTTTAAAAGTTTTACCGTGCATGTAAACGATAGGCGCATGTTAAACAGCATGCTTTTAAATTTTGGCTTTGAAAAAGAAGATTTGCAAAGTGTGTGCGTTTCATTTGATAAACTTGATAAAATAAGCGCAGATGGCGTTATTAACGAGCTTATACAAAAAGAATTTAACAAAACAGCCATTGATAAATTAAGCGAATTTTTAACACAGGGCGATTTTTCGCTTAATAAAGTAACAGGGCTTATTTTACAGCAAGATGCCCACTATGCGGCCGAACTAAGCGCTATTATTGCGTGTTCAAAAACACTTTCAAACGGCAATTACAATATAGAATACAGCCCACGGCTTGTTAGAGGGCAAGGCTATTACAGCGGCGTTGTTTTTGAAGTAACTTGCGATGGTTTTGCCGGCGCAGTTGGCGGCGGCGGAAGATATGATAATATGATTGGCAAATTTACGGGCGAGCAAATAAGCGCCGTTGGTTTTTCAATTGGCTTTGAACGTATTGCAGGAATTATTTTAGAAAACAATTTCGAAGTTGCACAAAATAAAAAACGCCTTGCACTTATCTATAAAAACGATGAAAATTTTGCAAATGTTTTAAAAACGGCGCAAATTCTACAAGCTGAGTATGATGTATGCGTTTTGCAAGCCGGCAAAAAAATAGCAAAACAATTAAACCGTATACAAGCACAAGGCATTGATAGCGTTTGCTTTTATGAAAGCTACCCAAATATAAAACAGTTATTGGGGGCGGATAATGGCTAAAGTGCATAGCGCACAGCAACATTATGATAATATGACAAAAACTCCGGTGCACATTTTAGTTTTAAAATTGAGTGCACCAACAATAATAAGCATGCTTGTAACATCAATTTACAATATGGCCGATACTTTTTTCGTTTCGCGCCTTGGCACAAGCGCAACGGGCGCAGTTAGCGTTGTTTTTACGGTTATGGCGGTGTTTCAAGCTGTTGGCTTTATGCTAAGCATGGGCACGGGCAATTTAATTTCAAGGGTTATGGGCGAGGGCGATTACAAAAAAGGCACACAAATTGCCTCTTCCGGGTTTGTTGCGGCGCTTTTATTCGGCGCAACGCTTTGCGTTTTAGGAATTATTTTTATCGATCCACTTGTTTACATCCTTGGCGCAACAGACACAATAGCGCCCTATGCAAAACAATATTTATCTTATATTCTTTTTGCCGCACCGTTCATGGCAACTTCTTATGTTATGAATAATATATTGCGTAGCCAAGGAAAAGCCGCGCTTTCAATGATAGGCCTTTCAACAGGTGGCGTTTTAAATATAATTTTAGACCCTATTTTTATTTTTGTGTTTGAACTTGGCATTGCAGGCGCTGCAATTGCAACGGCTTTAAGCCAATTCACTAGTTTTTGCATCTTGCTTTATATGATGCTTTCAGGCAAAAGTGCGGTAAAGTTAAAACTAAATGCAATTTCAAAAGACATTAATACATATATAAAAATTGTGCAAACAGGTTTTCCCTCTTTTTGCCGCCAAGGGCTTTCCAGCACGGCAAGTTTAATGCTAAACTGGCAAGCGCGCGGCTTTGGCGATGCCGCAGTAGCGGGAATGGGCGTTAAAACACGCTTTTTAATGTTATTGTTTAGCTTCGTTTTAGGGCTTGGGCAAGCTTTGCAACCTGTTAGCGGTTTTAACTACGGTGCGAAAAAATTTGGGCGTGTTCGCAATGCTTTAGTGTTTACATCTGTGTTTGGCTCGGCGGTAACAATGTTAATGGGCGTTTTGGGTTATATTTTTGCGCCTCAATTAATTGCAATTTTTGCCGGAACAGATGCAGCTGTGCTTGAAATAGGCACATTTGCAATGCGCTCGCAATGTTTGGTATTACCATGTTTTGGTGCACAAATTTCATTTATTATGGCGCTTCAAAGCACAGGAAATACAAGGCTTGCTTCATTTTTAAGCACATTGCGGCAAGGTATTTTCTTTATACCTATTGTTGTAATTTTACCGTATTTCTTTGGCATTTTAGGCGTTCAGTTAGCACAACCTTTAAGCGATTTCTTGGCGTTTGCGCTATCTGTGCCATTTTATATAATATTTATAAAAAAATTAAATAACCTTGAGGAAATTGAAATAGCAAAAATTAAAAATGGGGTGAGTTAAATGGAACATATTTTTAAAACAGCGGATATTTTACTTCCAAGCAATGAAGTTGATATGAAATATTGGCCGTGTTTGGCGTGCGACCAATTCACAAGCGAGGGCGAGTATTGGAAAAAAGCGCAGGATATATGCAGCGGCAAACCCAGCACTTTACACATAACATTGCCCGAAATTTATTTGAACGATAAAGACGTAAGCGAAAAAATAAAACAAATAAACAGCAATATGGAAACTTATTTAAAAGATGTGCTTACAAATAGTATAAATGGTTTTATTTATACAAAGCGTAAATTCACTGATTTTGACGGAGAACTTTGCGGAATTGTTGGCGCTGTGGATTTACAAGCATACAGCTATGAAAAAGATGCACTGCCACAGATACGCCCAAGCGAGGGCACGGTTGTAGAGCGCATACCCCCACGTTTAGCCGTGCGCAAAAACGCAAAGGTTGAAACGCCGCATATATTAATGCTTATAGACGACGAAGATTGCCAAATAATAGAACCGCTTGAAGAATATATAAAAGGCAAAGAATTGCTTTACAGCACGCAATTGATGCTAGATGGCGGAAGTGTAAAGGGTTATGCCATAACAGATGAAAAAATTACACAAAGCTTACAAAACGCCATTGCAAATTTAGGAAAACAAAGCGTATTTGATGCAAAATATCCCGAGGCAAAAGGCAAAACGCCGCTAACAATGGCAGTTGGCGATGGCAACCATTCGCTTGCAACTGCAAAGGCGCATTGGCAAGAAGTTAAAAAAACCTTAAGCGAAGAGCAAATGCAAAACCACCCCGCACGCTTTTGTTTGGTTGAACTTGTTAATATTCACAGCCCCGCAATTGAGATAGAGCCTATCCATAGGGTGCTTTTTGGGGCAAACGGCGAAGATTTTAAAGCGAAGTTTAAAGAGTGGCTTTTAAAAATAGGCGCGAAAATTAACAGCGAAAATACAAATAACGCACAAGTTTTTGAAATTGTTGGCGAGGGCGAAAAGCAAAGCGAAACCATAGCCGTAGAAAATGCTAAAAATGCACTTGCGGTTGGCACATTGGAAGATTTTTTAAAAGAATATATAAAAACAAATGAGGTAGAAATAGATTTTATTCACGGCGAGCAAAGCGTTTACAATTTGGCAAAACAGGGTGCCGTTGGCATAATTTTGCCCGAATTTAAAAAGAGCGATTTGTTTAAAGGCGTTGTTTTGGGCGGCGTTTTGCCACGCAAAACTTTCAGCATGGGCACGGCTATACAAAAGCGGTATTATTTAGAGTGCCGCAAAATTACTTTATAAAAAGGAGCTTTAGAGTGAAAAATCACGCTAATTAATTATTAAAATGGCAGTGCTACGCACATGCCAATTAATCTCCATTCTGTATGGAGATTTTCAAAACTATTTGTGCTGTGCACAGAATGGAGATTAAAATGTTAGAATCAATGGGAAATATGCGCCGCACAAATTATTGCGGAACTTTGCGCATTGAAAACAAAGGCGAAAACATAACAGTTGCGGGAAGCATTGCAAAAAGCAGAAACAAAGGCGGCGTTATTTTTGCCGATTTACGTGATACAAGCGGAATTTTACAGCTTATTTTTGACGATAGCACCGATAAAGCGGTTTTTGAAAAAGCACAAAAACTAAAAAGCGAGTTTGTTGTAATTGCAAGCGGAATTTTGCGTGAGCGCGAGGCAAAAACAAATAAAATACAAACCGGCGATGTGGAACTTTATGTAAGTGAACTTCGCATTTTAAGCGAGGCGCAAACAACGCCTTTTGAAATAAGAGATGAAGTAAAAGTAAACGACGAATTGCGCTTGCAATATCGCTATTTAGATTTGCGCCGCCCCTCTATGCACAGCCCAATTATCATGCGCAGTAAAATAGCAAAAGTTGTGCGCGATTACTTCGATGAAAATTTCTTTGTAGAAATTGAAACACCTATGCTTATTAAATCCACGCCGGAGGGCGCACGCGATTATTTAGTGCCAAGCCGTATACAACCGGGGCATTTTTATGCGTTGCCGCAATCTCCGCAAATTTACAAGCAAATTTTAATGCTTTCGGGCTTTGATAGGTATTACCAGCTTGCACGCTGCTTTAGAGATGAAGATTTACGTGCAGACCGTCAACCCGAATTCACGCAAATTGATATTGAAATGGCGTTTGTTGATGAAAACGATGTTATGATGATTAAAGAAAATTTATGCCGTCGTTTGTGGAAAGATATTTTAAACATAGAATTACCTACCGACATTCCACGCTTAACATACGATGAAGCCATGAGCCGTTTTGGCAGTGATAAGCCCGACATGCGTTACGAATATGAATTGCAAGACATAACCGATATTTTAAGCAACAGCGATTTTGTTGTATTTAAAGGTGCGATTGAAAACGGCGGCAGCGTTAAATGCATTAACGCAAAAGGTTTTGCCGATATTTTAACACGAAAAGAAATTGATAAACTTGTTGATGTTGCAAAATTATACGGCGCAAAAGGCCTTGCATACAGCAGAATTACAGCCGATAATACAAGCAGTAGCTTTGAAAAATTTTTAAGCGAACAAGAAAAAGAAAATTTATACACTAAAATGGGCGCAGAAGTTGGCGATGTGCTTTTAATTGTTGCCGATGGCAATACAAACAAAGCGTGCACGGCATTAGGGCAAGTGCGAATTGCCATGGCAAACAAATGCGGTTTAATCAACGATACAGAGTATAAATTCTTGTGGGTTACAGAGTTTCCGTTCTTTGAATACAACGAGGAAACAGGCAAATTTGATGCTATGCACCACCCATTTACAATGCCAAAAGAAAGCCATTTAAATTTAATTGAAACAAACCCCGGCGCGGTTCGCGCAAGGGCATACGATTTGGTTTTAAACGGTTGCGAGCTTGGAAGCGGAAGCATACGTATAAATAACCCCGAACTTCAAGAGCGCATGTTTAAAGCGCTTGGTATTGACGAAGAATATGCCGAAGAATGTTTCGGCTTTTTGAAAAACGCCTATAAATATGGCGCACCACCGCACGGCGGAATGGCGCTTGGCTTTGATAGAATTGTTATGCTTATGCTTAATTGTACAATGCGTGAAGCTATAGCATTCCCAAAAGTGCAAAACGCAAGCGAATTAATGAGCGGTGCACCGCAAAAAGTAGAGAATACGCAGCTTAAAGATTTACAGATAAAAATGGATTATTCGAAGTGATAAATGCACTTTTACAAACATTTTATTTACGTATTTACAATTTTTAAATAAAATTACTTTGAAATGCAAAAATTTATAATTTTGTTTGTTTTAATCTAACTTTGCATTATTGTAATTATCCTGTATCTATAGCATATTTC
The DNA here is from genome assembly GCA_964369495.1 of uncultured Bacteroides sp. Classification (GTDB taxonomy): domain Bacteria; phylum Bacillota; class Clostridia; order Oscillospirales; family Ruminococcaceae; genus Ruthenibacterium. The sequence goes on from CAYJGM010000002.1 coordinate 32,050, forward strand.
ACAAAGCTATAAGGTAGCTGTTATCAAATTTCATATTTCCAATATAGAGCGGCTTTTTGTGCGTTAATTTTTTAATACATTATTTAATTTCCAAATACAATAGCACATAATGTATAAATTATCATTGACAATGCATAAATATACAGTTATAATAATATCAATGTTATTGTTGAAACAAGGAAGGGAAAATACCATGAAAAAAACATATAAAAAAGTTGTGCTTGCATACAGTGGCGGGCTTGATACATCTATAATTATACCATGGCTTAAAGAAAATTACGGCTGTGAGGTTATTGCGGCTTGTGCCGATGTTGGCCAAGGCTCAGAGCTTGATGGCCTTGAGGAAAAAGCCATTAAAACAGGTGCAAGTAAACTTTATATTATGGATTTGGTAGATGAATTTGTTGAAGATTACATTATACCAACAATGCAAGCCGGCGCAAAATACGAGAATGTGTATTTACTTGGCACAAGCTTTGCAAGGCCTCCAATGGCAAAACGTCTTGTTGAAATTGCGCTTAAAGAGGGCGCAGACGCAATTTGCCATGGTTGCACCGGAAAAGGTAACGACCAAGTGCGTTTCGAGCTTTCGGTAAAAGCGCTTGCACCACATTTAGATATAATTGCGCCTTGGCGTATATGGGATATTAAAAGCCGTGAAGAGGAAATAGCCTATGCCGAGGCAAGGAATATTCCTTTAAAAATAAACCGTGAAACAAATTATTCAAAAGATAAAAATTTGTGGCATTTATCGCACGAGGGCCTTGATTTAGAAGACCCCGCAAACGAGCCAACATATAACAAAGAAGGCTTTTTGGAAATGGGCGTTTCGCCTGAACAAGCACCGGATAAACCCACATATATAACATTGAGCTTTGAAAAGGGCGTGCCTGTAAAACTAGACGGCAAGGCTATGAAAGCCGCAGATATTATTTATAAACTAAACGAAGTTGGCGGCGCAAACGGCATAGGAATAATTGATATTGTTGAAAACCGCCTTGTTGGCATGAAGTGCCGTGGCGTATATGAAACACCGGGCGGCGAAATACTATATTTTGCACATGCACAACTTGAAATGCTTTGCCTTGATAAAGACACAATGCACTATAAGCACGAAATGGCACACCGCTTTGCAGATTTAGTATATAACGGCCAATGGTATACACCGCTGCGCGAAGCCATGAGCGCTTTTGTAACGCACACACAAGCAACAATCACGGGCGATGTGAAATTAAAATTATACAAAGGCAATATTATTCCTGCGGGAACCTCTTCGCCTTATAGCCTTTACAGCGAAGCGTTTGCCACTTTTGAAGAGGACGAAATTTACAACCAAAAAGATGCCGAGGGCTTCATTAACCTTTATTCCTTGCCTGTTGTAATTCGTGCAAAAATGATGAGCGAAAAAAATAATAATAAATAGTTTTTTAATAGTTGAATAAGGCCCAAAAAACGATAAAAACCAACCGGTGGAATTTAACCACCGGTTGGTTTTGTGTTTTTAGTATATTTTGATTTTTAACGCTAATATTTATCATGCAGCCAATAAAAAAGTTATGGCAAAACTAATGTTTTACCATAACTTTTTTATAATTTATTGAACATTCGGCGAAATAATTTTATATTTGCCAACAAGCGGAAGTTCTGATTGTTTGCCCTTTGCCGCATTTACAATGCCCATTATTCTAAAAATAAAAATCAGTAAATTCATGATGCCGTAGATAGCCCAACCAAGGAAAGGAATTATCATGATAAGTGCGCCAACAACAGAAACAACATCTAAAACAATTGCTTGGTTTGCATGAAAGCGAACATGCGCGCTTTTGCCGTTTGCCACTAAGGCAAAAATCATAAAAATAATTCCAAAGTATGAAAGCGCGGCCAATGTTTTGTTTTCTCGTGCGTCGGGGGTTATAGGCGCTACATAATTTTGTTGTGGTTGATATTGCATATTGGGGTTTTGCGCATAAGCATTATATTGAGCGTTTTGTTGAGTGTATTGCCCTTGCGCAGTTTGGTTAGGGTTTGCTGCATATGACTGTTGGGTATATTGCGGTTGCTGTGGTGCATATTGCCCTTGTGCGCTTTGCTGTGTATATTGTCCCTGAGTAGGAGCAGCGTAATTTTGAGCACCCATGTTTTGTGGGTTGTTATTTTCGTTCAATATATCACTCTTTTCTATGTATAATGTTTAACATTAGTGTAGCAAATATAATATTAAAAGTCAATATAAAATTAACAAAATTCAGTAACATAATACCTTTGTTTTGCATGAAATAGTGCAAAGGGGGGTTTTTTATGGAAGTTTTACGTGTTGAGAACGCCGGTTTTACATATCAAGCACAAAACGGCGAAATAAAAGCCTTTGAAGATATAAATATAAGCGCAAAAAAAGGCGAGTTTATAAGTATAGTAGGCCCTAGTGGCTGTGGTAAAAGCACGCTATTATCTGTTATTGCGGGGCTTTTGCCAAGAGTAAGCGGCAATGTTTACATAAGTGGTGAGATAACCAAAGGGTTTTGTAATAAAATGGGCTATATGTTACAGCGTGATAATTTGCTTGAATGGCGAACGGTTCTCAGCAATGTTTTATTTGGCCCCGAAATTAACGGAAAAATAACGCCCAAAATAAAATCACGTGCACAAAGGCTTTTAAAAACATATGGCCTGTGGGAATTTAAAAACAACTATCCGCGCCAACTTTCAGGCGGTATGCGGCAAAGGGTGGCATTAATTCGAACCTTGGTAATGCAACCGCAAATTTTGCTTTTAGATGAAGCTTTCAGCGCGCTCGATTACCAAACACGCCTAAATGTAACAAACGATGTTTACAGCATATTAAAAAAAGAGGGCGTTACAACTCTTTTGGTAACACATGATATCCCGGAGGCAATTTCGCTAAGCGATAAAGTTTTAATACTATCTTCACGCCCGGCGCATGTTAAAGAAATATTACAAATAAAATTTAGCAAAAATTCAACACCGCTTGAAAGAAGAGCAAACAGCGAATTTGCGCATTATTTTAACCACATATGGAAGGAGCTAAGCGAATATGATTAAAAACGAAAAAAAAACAATGGCAAGGGCTTCGCCGGATAGAATAGCATATTTAAAAAAAAACAAGCGCACAATTATGGCAATAAAAATATGGCGTATTGGAATTGTAATATTTTTATTGTTTATGTGGGAAGTTTTAACATTTGTAAATATATGGGATGATTTTCTTGTTAGCCGTCCAAGCAGAATTGTTATAACAATTTTTGAAATGGCGCAAAACGGGCTTTTCGTTCACATTGCAACCACAATATACGAAACTTTAACAGGCTTTATAATTGGCGTTTTTTTAGGCCTTTTTATAAGCGTTGCGCTATGGAGTTGCGATTTTGCTGCAAAAGTGGCAGAGCCATATTTGGTGGTGCTTAATGCGCTTCCGAAAATAGCTCTTGGCCCTGTTATTATTTTAATAGCAGGCGCAGGCACAGGGGCAATTATTGTTATGGCGGTGGCAATATCTTTAATTGTAACGGTTATGGAAATGCTAAGCGGTTTTCGCACAACGGATAAAGATAATATTAAAATGGCACAAACTTTTGGAGCAACCAAAAGGCAAATTTTCACAAAAATTGTGCTAATGGCAAATATGCCTGTGCTTTTTAACTCATTAAAAATTAATATTGGGTTATCGCTTGTTGGCGTAATTGCAGGCGAATTTTTGGTTAGCAAAGCGGGGCTTGGCTATTTAATTGTTTACGGTGGGCAGGTTTTTCAAATGGATTTAGTTATGGCAAGCGTATTAATATTAGCGGTGCTTGCGGCAATTATGTATAAAGTTGTAGCGCTTTTGCAAGTGCGTGTGGCAAGGCGCTACGGCAAATAATATATTTTAGGAGAGTGTTGTTCTATGGTTAAAAAAATCTTTTGTTTGTTGCTCGTGCTTATGCTTTTAGTTGCTTTTACAAGTTGTGCAAAGCCTGAAGAACTTACTAAATTGCGTGTAAATGAAGTTACACACAGCATTTTTTATGCGCCTCAATACGTTGCGGTATCAGAGGGCTTTTTTGCGCAAGAGGGCCTTGAAGTAGAATTTATAAACGGCGGCGGCGCAGATAAAGTTATGACGGCAATTTTAACAAATGCTGCGGAAATAGGCCTTGCGGGCCCTGAGGCAAGCATTTATGTTTATAACGAGGGAAAAGAAGATTATCCAAAAGTATTTGCAGGCTTAACCGCTAAAGATGGCAGCTTTTTAATGGCTAGAAACCCCGATGAAAATTTCAGTTTCGAAGATTTAAAAGGCGCACACATATTGCCGGGCAGGGTAGGCGGCATACCATATATGGCGCTTAGCAGTGTAATTACTAAAACAGGCCTTAACCCAAAAACAGATATGAATTTTGATACCACTATTCAATTTGAAAACATGACAGCCGCGTTTTTATCGGGTACGGGTGATTATGTTACAATGTTTGAGCCAACTGCAAGCAGTATGCAAAACGAGGGCAAAGCTTATATTGTAGCAAGCGTGGGCGAGGCCGCAGGCGAAATGCCATACACTGCTTATTTTGCAAACAGCAATTATATAAGCGAAAATGAAGATGTTATACAAAGCTTTACAAATGCAATTGCAAAAGCACAAGAATGGGTTATGCAAAACACAGCCAAAGATATAGCTGCAAGTGTGCAAAGTTTTTTCCCCGATTCCGACTTGGAAATACTTGAAAGTGCCGTGCAAAGTTATAAAGATGCAGGCGCATATGCAAGTAGCCCGGTAATAACGCAAGAAAGTTTTGATAATTTGCAAGATGTTATTATCGGGGCAGGCGAATTAGTAGAAAAAGCCCCGTTTGAAAGCATAGTGGACAACACTTTTGCAAATAATGCAATACAATAAAAAATTGCAAAAATATTATAATGTTATCGTCTTTAAGTTATATAAAGCACGCCCTTATTACCCTATGGTAATAAGGGCGTGTTTTATGTTTTTGTGCTAAAATCAAACGTACAACCATCATTATATAAAAAATAAAACAATAATGCACAATATAAGATTATGACATTAAATTTAACAAAATTGTATAGTTTTATTAACTATTTCTTGACAAATATGAACATATACATTACAATAGTATATGTGAAATAATAGCATTTTTAGGCTAAATTCAATATAACAATTTAATAATTTTTTTAATATAGCAAATAATATAATTAAACACAATTAAAATTTATATTAGCTTAAAATTGTGCTGTTTATAAAGCGCTTAAAATGCAAATTTTGTAATTATAGCGCAAAGGCTGTAGCAAAACTAATGAATGTATTATATAAAATATTATGCAAAGTGTGCGTGATAAGCAAACTGCTTTAATAATTAATATATGACGATGAATTATATTTATTTACATTAAATAATTTATTTTATTTTGCTCGGCCGCGAAATAAAATTGGGGTAATTTGCCCCGATAAATGAATAGGAGATTAAAATTATGCCAGATGTACCGGCATGGCTTGTTTTGGTGCTTTTTGTTGTGGCGGCAGTATTATTTTTTTTCATAGGTGTGGCATATCGCCGCAAAATGGCCGAAGCTAAAATAGAAAGTGCAGAAACAGAAGCAACAAGAATTATTAACGAAGCAATGAAAACTTCGCAACAAAAGCGAAAAGAAACCTTAGTAGAGGCAAAAGACGAAGCGCTTAAAATGAAAAGCGAAGCGGATAAGGAAATTAAAGAAAGACGCAACGAATTAACAAGGCAAGAAAGACGTTTAGACCAAAAAGAAGAGAATATCGACAAAAAAACACTTGTAATAGAAGAAAAAGAGGAAGATTTAAAAGCCAGGGCACAACTTGCCGAGGCCAAATTTGCCGAGATAGAGCAGCTTAAAATTCGCGAGATGGAAAAGCTGGAAAATATTTCTTCATTAAGCCAAGTGCAAGCAAAAGAACTGCTTTTAAAACGCCTAGATGAACAATTGGCACATGAAAAAGCAATGCATATTCAAAGCTATGAAACGAATTTAAAAGACGAAGCAGACACAATGGCGAAAAACCTTATAAGCCAAGCTATTGCAAGGTGTGCGGCAGACCATTCAAGCGAGAGCACAGTTTCTGTTGTGAACTTGCCAAGCGATGAAATGAAAGGCAGAATTATCGGCAGAGAGGGGCGCAATATTCGTGCGCTTGAAACGGCAACCGGCGTTGATTTAATAATCGATGATACGCCTGAGGCAATTACACTTTCAAGTTTTGATCCGGTTCGTCGTGAAATAGCAAAAATGACGCTTGAAAAACTTATTGCAGACGGCCGTATTCACCCTGCAAGAATTGAAGAAACGGTTGATAAATGTAGGAGCGAGCTAGAGCTTGCCATGAAACGCGAGGGCGATAAAGCCATTATGGAAGTTGGCTTGCATGGCGTACACCCCGATATGGTAAAGCTTTTAGGGCGCTTGAAATACCGCACAAGTTATGGGCAAAATGTTCTTAACCACTCGTTAGAGGTTGCATATATTACAGGCATTTTGGCGGCAGAACTTCATTTAAATGTAACACAGGCAAAAAGGGCGGGCCTTTTGCATGATATAGGCAAAGCGCTAGACCATGAGGTTGAGGGCAGCCACATTTCCATCGGCGTTGAAATAGCAAAAAAATACAAAGAAAACCCTGCGGTTATACACGCTATTGAAGCACACCACGGCGATGTTGAAGCTAAAACTCCGCTTGCGTTTTTAGTTATGGCGGCAGACGCCATTTCTGCGGCAAGGCCAGGAGCAAGGCGAGAAAATGTTGAAAATTATATTAAACGCTTAGAAAGCCTTGAAGAAATTGCTAATGGCTTTAGCGGCGTCGAAACCAGTTTTGCAATTCAAGCCGGCCGTGAAGTTCGAATTATGGTTAAACCTGATGTTATTAACGATGATTCAATTGTAATTTTAGCACGTGATATTTCAAGAAAAATCGAAGAAGAACTTGATTATCCCGGCCAAATTAAAATTAATGTTATTAGAGAAAGCCGCGCAATAGAGTACGCAAAATAATTAAAATACTATAAAAAGTAAAAAAGGTTGCAACAAGTTTTGTTGCAACCTTTTTAATATAAACACGTATAATTAATTTGTATAAATGCATACATTGCAAAACTTTATCGCTGTTTTAGCTTGCAATTTTATCTTCCAACTTCGCTTAATAATAGCCCTTCGTTGTGCTCCTCGGCCCAGGTTATATTCCATGCGCTTGTAAATAATAATAAACGCCTGCCTTTGAAATCTTCCACTTTTTTTGTGTCACTCGTAAGGGCAAGGTTGTTTATACTAAAAGTATCGCTTTCTTCATTATCTACCCAACGTATAAAACTATACGGTAAATTTTGCAATCGAATATCAACGTTATACTCGTTTTTAAGCCTATATTCAAGCACCTCTAATTGCAAAACGCCAACAACGCCCACAATAACTTCTTCCATACCGCCTGCAAGCTCTTTAAAAATTTGTATTGCTCCCTCGCCTGCAATTTGCTCTATTCCTTTAACAAATTGTTTGCGTTTCATGGTATCTATTTGCGAAATACGTGCAAAATGTTCGGGTGCAAAAGTTGGTATGCCGTCAAATAAAAATGTGTTTTTTGCATTGGTTATCGTATCGCCTATGGAAAATGTGCCTGAATCAAAAAGGCCTATAATGTCGCCTGCAAAGGCCTCGTCTACGGTTTCTCTGCCATCTGCCATAAGCTGTGTGCTTTGTGTAAGCTTTAGCTTTTTGCCGCTTTGTACATGCGTAACGTCCATTCCTCGCTCAAATTTGCCGCTTACAATTCGCACAAATGCAATTCTGTCGCGGTGTGCTTTATTCATATTTGCTTGAATTTTAAACACAAATGCTGAAAATTCATCTTTTTCAAGCGGCTTTACCATGCCTTTATCACTGTTGCGTGCAAGCGGTGTTGTGCTTAGTTTTAAAAAATCCTCTAAAAATGGCTCTACGCCAAAATTTGTTAAAGCACTGCCAAAAAAAACAGGTGTTAATTTTCCCTCATCTACCTTTTCTTTGCTAAATTCATACGATGCACCGTCTAAAAGTTCTATGTCATCGCAAAGCGCAGTGTGAAGCGAAGGGGTTAAAAGTTCATCTAAATTTTCATCGCCGGGTTTTGCCGAAATTTTTTGCGCTTGTTGCGCACCAACCTTGCCCGTGTGTGAAAACGCAAAAATTTCTTTTTTGTTTCTGTCGTAAACGCCTTTAAAATCTTTGCCGCTGCCTATGGGCCAATTCATTGGGTATGTTTCAATACCTAAAACTTGCTCTAATTCTTCAAGCAAATCGAATGTATTTAACGCGTCCCTATCCATTTTATTTACAAAAGTAAAAATTGGTATGCCTCGCATAGCGCAAACTTTAAAAAGCTTTTTTGTTTGCATTTCAACGCCTTTTGCGGCATCTATAACCATAACGGCGCTGTCTGCCGCCATAAGTGTGCGGTAAGTATCCTCTGAAAAGTCTTGGTGGCCGGGGGTATCAAGAATATTTATACAAAAATTATCGTACTCGAATTGCATAACCGAAGATGTAACAGAAATGCCGCGTTGCTTTTCAATTTCCATCCAATCGGAAACGGCGGCCTTAGCGCCTTTTTTACCTTTAACAATGCCGGCTTGTTGTATAGCGCCCCCATATAAAAGTAGTTTCTCGGTTAAAGTGGTTTTGCCGGCATCGGGGTGGGAAATAATAGCAAATGTGCGGCGCTTTTCAATTTGATTTATATAATCAGAAAGCATGGGTTTTCCTTTCAATTTTAAAAATTATTTATTTAGTTGTGCATAATAAAACATATATTGCTGGTAAATTCCGGCATTAATTTTATATTTTACAAATGGGTTCACTCCTTTAAAGTCGTTATCTATAACACGTTGTATCCAAACATCAACAGGCGCACAGTTTACCCTTGCATAGGCAAAAAGGGCTATGCAATTGGCAACTTTTATCCCAACGCCTTTTATGCTCAGTAAGCCGTTTAAAAGTTCTTCGTCTGTAAGGGTTTCAAGGTTTTGCAAGAAATTATTGTTTTCACAAACAGTTTTTGCCGCATGTGCAACATATGGAACCCTATAGCCAAGCGAACACGAGGCAAGTTGTTCGCTTGTAAGCGCGGCAATTTGTTTTGCCGTGGGGAATTTATATATAAACTCGCCGTTTACATTAATTTCATCGCCGCATAATTTGCAAAGTGCCTCTACGGATTTTTTTATGGCAGGTATGCTTTTACGCTGTGAAATTATAAAGGTGATAAGCATTTCAAAAGGCTCTTGGCGCACAATTCTAACGCCTTTGCCAAATTGCGCCATTTGTGAAAGTATAATATCATCTTCGTAAATATCATGCCTTATTTTTGAATAATTACGGCCTAAATCGAAATAATTATGCCATATTTCGTCCCATTTATTTTGCGAGCAATCTACTTCGAAAATGCCTTTGTCAATATTTTTTATATGTAAAACATTATCGCCGGTTATAAACCTGTATGTGCAATTTTCGCTCTTATTAATGCGAAAACATTGGCCGCTTTTATATATTTTTTCTAAATCAAAATCGTCTTGTGTTTTAAATAGCATACTTTCTCCGTTTAAAATTAAATTACAAGTTCATTTGGTACGATAATATCTTTTGTACCAATATTTTTTGCGTTAAAATATGGCAAAAGTTCACTTGGGCTAAGGCTTTGCCCTTTTGGAATAAGGTTTGCGTAATAGCCAAGCAAACCTATAATTTGCCCGCTTGTGTATTTTTTTGAAAGCTCGCCTAAATCTAAGCTTTTTTCTCTTTTTGAAAGCCTTGTGCCGCTTTCGTTAAAAAGCAGTGGCACATGAAAATAGTGCGGTGGTGTTTTGCCTAAAAGTTTGTACAAATAAATTTGGCGTGCACAACTTGAAAGCAAATCTCGCCCTCGCACAACTTCACTTACATTTGATTTAATGTCGTCTGCAACGCAGGCAAGCTGATATGCAAAAACGCCATCGTTTCTTTTTAGCACAAAATCGCCACATTGGTGCAATATATTGTGCGAAAATTCACCATAGTTTTCATCGTTAAAATAAATATATTCATCTTTTACGCAAAGCCTTTTTGTGTGCTTTTTTTGTTTTTCTATTGCGTTTAACAATATGTTTTTGCAATGGCCGCTGTATACAATTTCGCCGTCTTGCTCATGTGGTGCGCTGTGCGAATTAATATCTGCCCTTGTGCAATAACAATTATAAACTTCGGCTTTTTCGCTTATTTGCTGCAAAATTTGTTCGTAGTAATCTGTGCATTTGCTTTGGCGGTAAAAATTGTCATTTGTGCCCTCGTCCCAATGAAGGCCTAGAAATTCCAAATCTTTTTGTAAAGTGTAAATGTGTTCATCTTTACAGCGAATTTTATCTAAATCGTCTATACGCAAAATTATTTTGCCACCGTTTTGCTTTGTGTAAAGCCATGCAATAAGAGCGCTGAAAATATTTCCAAGGTGCATTCTTCCGCTTGGGCTTGGCGCAAATCGCCCTATATGGTTACTGCTGTTTTTCATTGTTTTTCTTTTTTTGCGGTAGTTTTTTTGCGTTTGTTTTTTGTGCTTTGTTGTTTTGCTCTTCTTTTTCAAGCTCGATAATTGCATCTAACAAAGCGCTGCCTGCTTGCTTTGGGTTTTGTACTTCATCGTGCAACATTTCTTTTCTGCGTTTGCCGGCTTTTACCATAAGTTTAACAAGCGCATAAAGAATACTAAACAATGGCACCATAACAAGCATGCCTAAAATACCCCATAGGCTACCGCCCACGGTAACCGCCGCAAGCACCCACATGCCGGGCAAACCTATGCTACCGCCTACAACTTTTGGGTAAATTAAATTGCCCTCAACTTGCTGCAATGCAATTGAAAAAACTAAATACCAAACAGCTTGCACGGGATTAACGGTTAAAATTAAAAATGCACCCACAAACGCGCCTAAAAAAGCACCAACAATTGGAATTAACGCAAGGGCACCAATCAAAACACTTATCGTGCTTGCATACGGAAAACCAAAAATTGTCATTCCTATAAACGAAAGCGCACCCAAAATTAAAGCTTCGGCACACTGGCCCACTATAAAGTTTGAAAAAGTTAGTTTTGCCATGCGTGCAATATAACTTGTAATTTTAAAAAGTTTACCGGGCAGTAAAAGCTCGAAAAGAGAGTGCATTTGAAGCTTTAATTGCTCTTTTGCCATTAAAATATAAATTGCGAAAATAAGTGCAAAAACAAAGTTTGTTATGCCGCCTGCTATTAGGCTAACAATTCCTACGGCGCTTCCCAAAACAGTGCTTACGCTTGAAGTTACATAGTTAATAGCCTCGTTTGCAATTTCACTCCACTGCATATTAAGCCCTGCGATAATATCTTGCACGCTTTGGTTTTCAGAAAGCGTTACATTTGCCCAATGTGCGATTTGCGGTAAAATTTCGGCTATGCCTTGTGCTAAAAGAACAAATGCGTTGCCTATTTCAGGCATAACCAAAATAATTACAAAAGCTAAAACAGCAAAAATTATTATAAGCGATATCAATATGCCAAGTGCCCTTCTAAGCTTTATTACAGATGGTTTTTTTGCGTTCACCATCACCTTTTTTTCAAAAAAGCTCATTGGCAAATTTAAAATAAATGCAATAACACAGCCTAAAATTAATGGCGCACAAACATTTACTATATTAGAAAAAAATTGCGACACAGTTTGCAAATTGTTTAAGCCCCAAGCAAAAAACACCAAAATAATAGCTGCACCTAAAACAGATATGATGGTTTTTTTATCTATATTCAATTTCATTTTAAAATATCCTTTCAAATATATTAATCAAACGGAGCAATAACAATGTATTGCTCGGCATCAAGTAATAAAAACAGTAGTTTAACAGCAAAAATATTATAAGTATACCTTTAATTTATACTGTGTTTGCTATTGGCATTTACCGTAATATTATACCACATTTGTGCATGCTTAGCAAACATAAACGCATAATTAATATATGCAATTTATAATAAATTTAATGAAAAATGCAGGTAAAACTTTTACAAATTAATTTGCGTTATAAAAGCTTTCCTGCATTTAAAATATTGGATTTTAATTAACAAAAAGTTAAATATCAGCCTGTAGGGCCTGTTAGCGGCACAAGTTTGTAATCTAAAACAAATTTTGTGTTTTGTGTATCCGAGTAAAAAGCTTGCTTCAAACGGCCGATAACCATGTTGCCAACATCAGAAGTAGCAATATTGGGCAAAAGAGACGCATATTGTGTTGCGCTGCAACGAGAAATAGTATCACCGCTACGCAAATTGCTTTGTAAAATATCAAGCAAATTATTCATGGATTTATCAATCTCCAGCGGTTCGGGCTTAGAGTTATCAATAGGCCTAAGGCTCATAACCGTAAGGTACATGGTAGCGCCAAGGCGCTCTAAATTGCGCATGTGTAAATGGTAAATATCTTTAAATATCGTGTATTCACAAACAAAGGCGCCACGCTCTTTCGGGCTTTGTTTTAAATCGTCGCAAACTTGTTCTATGCTGGCTTCTGAATTGTGTTCTTGCTTAATAAGCTCAGAGTAAAAATCTAAAATTTCTTCACTTGGTTTCATTCCAAGGTGAGTGTAATGTAATTTTGTTATGTTTTGATATTGCGTTAAAGCCTCTTTGTTATGGCCCATTTTCAAAAGCGCACGCATAAGCTCTAAGTTAAGCATAGATTCAAACGGGTCTACCTCAAGTGAGGCTTTGCAAACACGAATTACATCGCCATATAAATGAGATGCATTTAAAAATTTTATATAATTGTATATACTGCTAATGTATAAATCTCTAAAATAAAAAACTTTTGGTGCGATGTAAGAACTTAACGCAGAATTAACAAACAAATCGTCTTTATATAAGTAGATAATTTCCTCGAAGTTTTCACGTAATGAGGGGTTTAAAGCAGTTGCTTTTTTTGTTCGCTTACAAAGTTCTTCCATTCTGAAAACGTCAATATTGCTTTTTAAATCAGGGTTCCACATATAAGCGCCACGTTTTGTTAAAATAGCGTTTTCTAAGCCGCAATCGGCAAGCTCTTTTCTAAGGCGGCTAACAAGCGTTTTAAGCGTGCCTTCAATTCCACCTATATCGCTATCGCCCCAAAGAACATCTATTAAGTTGGTTAATGGCACCGGTTTTTCGTGGTTAATAATAAGCATTTCAAGTAATATTATTTTTTTTGGGGAAGAACTTAACCGTTTGCTTATATCAACGCCGTCAACAACGATGCGAAACTCACCGAGAGTATAAATATCTACCATTAGGGCACCTCAAATTAAAAATACAAATATACACATTACATTATAATACATTTGTGAACAAATTTCAATAGTTTTATTCAAAAACTGTCATTTGTAATATTTATGTAATGTTTTGTTATTAACTATTTTGTATTTACATATTGCAAACTTCGTGTGTTTTGTTATAATAATATATAAGGTTAAATATGTTTTAAACTAACATACTAAAACCTTTTGTAGTGAAAATATTGTTGATAATTTGTATTTGAGGGAATTATTGTTACATTTTTATTGTGCAGGCATATTTATACTTTTACGCTTGTTTTTTTCTTTTTTTCAGTTTATATTTTCACATTTTTATTTAAATAATTTTAAAGCCGAAACACACATTATTTTCATTATATATTGTGTTTTTCGCGGAAAAGGAATGGTTATTATATGAAAACACATTTGAAAAGAATTTTCATTTTTATTTTAATTTGCTCTTTGGCAATGATGGTTGCCTGCGATGAAAACGTAACACAAGGGTTACTTTCAAACAACGAAACAGAAATTGAGGAGCAACAAGTGCCCGGAAGCAGAGATTCTACACCGGTTGTTTATTCTACAAGTGCAGATGGGGCTAATGTTTTTAACGGCATGGTTTCGGTTATAGACATAAGCAATGTTAGCAAAGGTTACATAATGGTTAAGTACACCGGAACAAACCCAACTGTCAAAGTACAAATAAGGCATGAAAACAGCGAGTGGTATACTTACGATTTAAACGTTGATGGAGATTACGAAGTTTTCCCTATAACTACCGGCAACGGCTCTTACACGCTTACCGTGAACGAGAATATACAGGGAACAAAATATGCACAAGTAGATGCAGCAACATTTTCTGTGCAACTTGAAAACGACTATTTGCCGTTTTTACACCCAAACCAATATGTTAATTATAATGAAAATTCTATCATTGTTGATGCCACAAAAAAAATTGCATCAAGTGCAAATAACGATTTAGATGTTGTTATAAGCGTTTACGAGCATGTTGTTGAGAATGTTGAATACGATTTAAAAAAAGCTGAAAATGTTGAATTTTACTTGCCGGATGTTGACGAAACATATACTAGCAAAAGTGGAATATGCTTTGATTACGCAGCCTTGATGACAGCCATGTTGCGAACACAAAACATACCAACACAGCTTGTTATAGGCTATGCCGGCACAGCTTACCACGCATGGATAAGCGTTTATACCCCGGAAACGGGCTGGATAGATAATATGATTGAATTTAACGGCGTAGAATGGACAAGGCTAGACCCAACATTCGCCTCTACAAGCAACAATAACCCCGATATACTTGAGTATGTGGGCGACGGTGAAAATTATAATGCGCTGTATTTTTATTAATTTTAATTGATTAAGCGGCTTTTAATAATTTTGTTTTAAGTGAAAAAATAGTTTTAATTAATTTATTGTATAAAAAACACTGAGAGGAAAAATTATGGCAAAACAAAAAAATCAAGTTAAAACAGTGGAAATTCCGGACGTAATGCTTTGCGATTTTTTTGAGCAGTTATATATGTTTTTACAAAGCGGAATTCCCACATGGGAGGCACTTGCCATAATTAGCGAAAACACAAGCAATAAGCAAGTTAAAGGCCTTTACGAAACTTTGTATAATAGTGTTGCGGATGGTAATTTGTTTTCGCAGGCAATGCGTGAAAGCGGCAGCTTTCCCACTTATGCGGTTGGCATGATGGCGGTAGGCGAGCAAACCGGGCGTATTGAACAAACAACATTTGCACTAAAAGAATATTACGAACAAAAAGATGCGCTAAAACGCAGTATAAGAAATGCAGTTGCATACCCGCTTTGCATGGCGGGCATGGTGCTTATTGTAATTTTAGTGCTTATTATGCGTGTTATGCCTGTGTTCGAGCAAGTTTTTGCACAGCTTGGTTTGTCGCTTAATGCTTTTGCGCAATCGCTGTTAGATATGGGAACGTTAATAAATAGATATTCTTTTGTTGTTTTAGCGGTTTTTTCTGTTTTGCTGTTATCGTTTTTAGTTCTTAGGGTAACAAGAAAAGGTAAAAAAATATTGCTTCATATTTATAATGTTTTTCCGCTTACAAAGGCAATTGCAAATGCACAAAACGCAAATACATTTGCGTTTTCAATGTCTTTAATGCTTGCAAGCGGTATTGAAACCTTAACCGCTTTCGATTTTGCGGAAGATTTAGCCGAAAGTGATTTAGCGAGAAAAAAGGTGAACCGAATAAGAAATTCGCTGGAACAAGGTGTTTCTTTAAGCGATGCATTGGTAGACGGAGATATTTTTAAAGAAGATTATCAAGGCATGGTGGTTGCAGGTATGCGCACAGGCGCAGTTAGCGAAATGCTTATGAATATTGCCGAGCGATATGATAAAGAAGCAAAAGAGCGCATACAAAAAATGCTTGCGGTTTTAGAGCCAACTTTGGTTGCGGTGCTTTGCATTATGGTTGGGCTTGTTATGCTTAGTGTTATGTTGCCGCTAACGGGAATTTTAGCAGGGTTGTAAAGCGTTTTTGCTTTACTGTAAACATTGAAGTGTCTTGAAAACTTTAACATTAAATTGGCGATAAAGGAAAGAGCATGAAACAAAATATATTTCAAAAAATAATAAAAACATTGAAAAACCCGCTTTTTTACTCGCTTTTAATGTTTGTTGCCGTGGTGGGAATTTTTGTTTTTGGCACGGATAATGTTTCGGGCACGGTTTCAAGCGAACAGTTAAGTATGCTTGAAAATTCGGTTAGAAGAAGCGCGGTACAGTGTTATGCGTTAGAAGGCGCATATCCCGAAAGCCTTGAGTATCTTGTTGAGGAATACAGCCTTTATTACGATGATAAAAACTATGTTGTGCACTATGAGAACATAGGGTCTAATTTATTTCCACAGATTTCAGCGTTTTATATAGGCCCTTGATACCGCTTGTTTAACGCTTAACTTAAACTGTGTTGCATAACAGCAAAAGGTGGCTTATATGAAATTGCTAGTAAAAATTTATTATTGTAATGATGAGGGCGAAAAATTTTTTGGCTATGGGCCTTACCTGCTTTTAAAAGAGGTGCAAAAAACTAATTCATTAAGGCAAGCGGCGCTTAATTTAAACATGGCATACACAAAAGCATTAAAACTAATAACGGCCGCGGAAAAGCAGTTTAATTGTGTGTTAATTGAAAGAATTAAAGGCGGCAAGGGCGGCGGCGGAAGCCGCATTACAATAAAAGCCGAGGAGTTAATTAAAGAATATGAAAAGCTTAAAACAGACATTGATGAGTATTCAAACACAAGGTTTAACGAGCTTTTTGAAAAACGAAAATAAAAAACACCTTATTATTACAGGCAAAAAAGGCGTTGGCAAAACTACTTTCATTAAAAGTATTATGCCGCAAAATGCAAAGGGCTTAATAACATATGCCGTTTGGGGCAAAGCAAAAACGCCGGATTGCATTATGGCAAAAAAATTAGGCAGTAGCACAGCAAAAATATGCGCAATACCGCATGGTACAAGAATGAAAATTAACGCAGACGCTTTTAACGATATGGCAAAACACTTGTATGAAATAAAAAACAGCGATGAAAAATTTGTTTTCATAGATGAAATTGGTTATATTGAAAGTGAACACGAAAATTATTGTAATGCAATAAAACAGCTGTTTGAAAATAAAAATATTGTAGCAGTGCTAAAAAAGGAAAAAACTTCTTTGCAAACACAAATTTTGCAAAGAAGTGATATTTTTTTGCTTGATTTAGACGATTACATCCAAGATATAAGCGAAGAAAAAACACATAAATTAGGCTGTGTTATACAAGCTTCGGGGCATTCGCGCAGGTTTAACGGCGAAAACAAACTTTTGCATATATTAGACGGTAAAATGGTAATAGAATATATTTTTGAAAGATTACCAAGGCAAAGTTTCAGCAAAATTTTGGTGGTTACAAGAAGCGAGGAAATAAAAGAAATAGCAAAAGCGTATAATTTAAATTGTGTTTTACACGCAAAACCGCTACACAGCGACACAGTTAAAATTGGCCTTGAACAAATGAAAAATACAGATGCATGTATGTTTTGTGTTGCAGACCAACCGCTGTGTAAAAAGGAAAGCTATGAAAAATTGGCGCAAAAAAGTAGCGAGCACCCCGAAAATATAGTTAGGTTATATTATAATGATACACCGGCAAGCCCTGTTATATTTCCAAAACATTTATATGCACAATTAATGGAATTGCAAGGTGAAACAGGCGGTACACCTGTTGTGAAAAACAACGCAAGTTTAATAATAAAGCTGCATTGTGAAGACGAATACGAGGTTTATGATATTGATAGCAAGGAAGATTTTAAAGAACTGAATAGCGTCTTAATGAATTAAAACCAGCAAATTATAAGCGGGTTTTTGCTTTAGTTTTTGCCCTAAATAAGAAAAAAGAAGAAACACGCCTTGCCGGAATGTGATTTATAACGGCAGTGTTAAGAGCAAAAGCGTAAAAATAAGCGGGCAGAACACTTGCGAAAACACAACTTTCAAATAAATAATTTAAACTGTATAATTGTTTTTTGCGCAAATACTTTTAATAATAACCGGGCATTAATAACAAATATAAGCTTATTATATTGTTGAAATTGCATTTTTATGGTATAGTATATAAGTGGAAGCGATACAAAAGCATGTATGAAAATGCTATGCAAAACAATATAGGCAAAAAGTGTACATTATGCTTGATAATTTTGCGTAATACGGCAAAAATCAACATTATATTTTGTTGAAGTTTCGTTAATACGCAAATAATTGGTTGTGGTTTAATTTTTGCTTTGTAAATTTGGCGCAGTTATTGTGCCATGTTGCCCAAACGCGTATATTGGAGGGTGTTTTGAAAAAAAGTACTACTTTTAGTGAAGAAATGTACGAATGGCTGGATTCTGCCGTTGTAATTGCCATAATTTGTTCTTTATTAATTCTTGTTTTCTTTGGCAATTTTTCAGACGTTTCAGGCTCTTCAATGGAGCCTACACTGCACAATGGCGACAGAGTTATCGTTAGAATAATAGGCTACACTCCGCAAAGAGGTGATGCCGTAATTACAGATTCTTTAATCGATTATGGGGACCCTTTAGCAAAGCGTGTTATTGGCGTTCAAGGCGATGTTATTGACATTGATGTTTCAACAGGCGAGGTTATTGTGAATGGTGAAGTGTTAAACGAAGATTATATTGCAAATTTAACATTTTACGCCGGCGATATAAGCTACCCTGCAATAGTTCCTGATGGGCATGTGTTTTTAATGGGCGATAATAGAATGAATTCTAAAGATAGCCGCTCGCAAGACATTGGTTTTATAGACGAAAGAGCAATTGTTGGAAAAATGGTTTATAGGGTTGCACCGTTTGAATATTTGGGTGCAATTGAGTAAAATATGGAGTGAAAAATGGTAGAGAACGTCAATCATTATCAGATACATTGGTTTCCCGGGCATATGATGAAAACTTTGCGCACAATGCAGACGGATATTAAAAATGTTGATGCGGTTTTGCAACTTTTAGATGCAAGAATACCACACAGCAGTTTAAACCCCGAAGTTGCGCAAATTATTGCGGATAAACCCACATTGAATGTGCTTAATAAGGCAGACTTAGCCGACGAAAAAATTACCGCTGCTTGGGTTAAATACTTTAAAGAAAAGGGCATGGGCTGTGTTGCTATTTCGGCAAAACAGCGCGCGGCGGTTAGCGCTGTGCGAAATGCTGTAGATAAAGAACTTGCAAGTTTATTGCAAAGGCGCGAAGAAAAAGGCATATCGGGCGCAAAAATTCGCCTTATGGTGGTGGGAATACCAAATGTGGGTAAATCTACCTTTATAAACACGTTTGCCGGCACACAAAAGGCAAAAGCCGCAGATAGGCCGGGGGTTACGCGCGGAAAACAATGGGTAAGCGTTGGCAATTACGATTTACTTGATATGCCGGGCGTTTTATGGCGCAAATTTGAAAGCAATGAAATAGCGGCAAATTTGGCGTTTATAGGCTCTATAAAAGACGATGTTTTGGATATTGAAACGCTTGCAACGGGCCTTTTGGGGCAAATAAAAAACATATCATTTAAACGTTTGCAAGAACGATATAAATTAAACGATGAAGATAGCGAGCTGGATTCTTACGATTTGCTTTGCCAAATTGGCCGCAAAAGGGGAATGTTAATGAGTGGCGGCGTTGTAAATACCGAACGTGCCGCAATTATGTTTGTTGATGAGTTTAGGGGCAGTAAACTTGGGGCAATTTCGCTTGAGGAGCCGTGCAATTATGAATAACAAAAGCATAGTTTTGCAAAAAACTGCCGAACTATACGCAAATGATAAAGCTGCAATGCAAGAATACGGCATTATTTGCGGGGTTGATGAAGCCGGCCGTGGCCCGCTATGCGGCCCTGTTTGCGCCGCTGCTGTTATTTTAAATGAAAACGTAAAATTAAACGAAATTAATGACAGCAAAAAACTTAATGAAGAAAAGCGAAACGCTTTATATGAAGAGATTATAAAGAGCGCAATTGCATATAATATAGTTTTAATTCACGCGGATGTAATTGATGAAATTAACATACTTAATGCAACGCTAAAAGGCATGGCAAAGGCTATAAACGGCCTTGAAAAAGTGCCCGATATCGCACTTATAGATGGCAATAAATGCCCTGATGTAAACATAAAAACAAAAGCAATTGTTAAGGGCGATGCCACTTATGCAAGCATTGCGGCGGCATCGGTTTTAGCTAAAGTAACGCGTGATAATTACATGAAAACCCTTGCAATAAAACACCCGGAGTACCTTTTAGATAAACACAAAGGCTACCCAACAAAACAGCACTATGAAATTATAAAAGAACACGGAATTTTACCCTTTTACAGAAAAAGTTTTTTGAAAAAACGAGGAATTGTATGAGCGCTGTGTTAAATAGCAAAAAGCAAATTGCAAAAGAATTTGGTATATTAGCCGAACAATTAGCACAAAAGGAATACATAAAAAACGGCTATAAAATTTTAAAAAACAATTACCGCACACGCCACGGCGAAATAGATATTATTGCCGCAAAAGATAATTATATTGTATTTATAGAGGTTAAGGCAAGGGCGCAAAACAGCATTGCAAGCCCTATAGAATTTGTAAATTATGCAAAGCAAAAAAAAATAATTCTTGCGGCACAACATTATTTAATGTGCACAAAAGATAGCACATCATTCGTGCGTTTTGATGTTGTGGGCGTTGTAAAAAATAAAAATTACGAATTGCAAATTATAGAAAATGCATTCTCACAATAAAAAATAAGGCAATTATGGGGGTTAAAATGAAGTATACCAGCACAAGAAACAGCAATGTAAATATTGGTGCGGCGGCGGCAATTGTTAAAGGCCTTGCGCCAAACGGCGGGCTTTTTGTTCCGCAAAGTTTTCCAAAATGCACATGTGAAGACGTATTAGGTTTAAATTACGCGCAAACCGCACAAATTATTTTAGAAAAATTTTTGCCCGAATACGATAGCGATTTTTTAAAAGATACATTGCATAGCGTTTACGGCGAAAACAATTTTAATGGTAAAGCAGGTTTTTTACAACATGTTAAAGCAAACGAGTACGCTTTAGAGCTTTACCACGGGCCAACATGCGCCTTTAAAGATTACGCGCTGCAATTAATGCCGCATTTACTTGTAAAGGCAAAACAGCTTACAGGCGATGAGGGCATTACCAAAATTTTAGTTGCAACTTCGGGCGATACAGGCACGGCGGCGCTTGCGGGCTTTGTTGATTTAAAAGGCATAAAAATTGCGGTTTTTTACCCAAGCGATGGCACAAGTGAAATACAGCGCTTACAAATGGTAACACAAGAAGGCGAAAATGTTGGTGTTTATGCTGTACAAGGCAATTTCGATGATGCGCAAACAGGGGTGAAAAATGTTTTTTCAAATTCACAAATAAGCGAAAAATTGGCAAGTGAGAATGTGAATTTATCAAGTGCTAATTCAATTAACTGGGGGCGCTTATTGCCGCAAATTGTATATTATTATTATTCGTATGCAAATTTAGTGCAAAGCGGTAAAATTAAACAGGGCGAAAAAGTAAATTACTGTGTGCCAACAGGCAATTTTGGCGATATTTTGGCAGGCTATTATGCAAAGCAAATGGGCTTGCCGGTTGGCAAATTAATCTGCGCAAGCAATAAAAACAATGTTTTAACAGATTTTTTCAAAACAGGCACTTATAATGCAAAGCGTGAATTTCACAAAACAACTTCGCCTTCAATGGATATTTTAATAAGCTCAAATTTAGAGCGTCTTTTGCACCATGTGATAAAAGACAGCGAAAAATTAAATACGCTAATGCAAAATCTTGCACAAAATGGCGAGTTTACGATAGAAAAAGATATTCTAGCAGTAATACAAAACGATTTTACGGCAGGCTATGCAAGCGATGAAGAGGCAGCGCAAACTATTGCAAATTACCAAAACGAGGCAAATTATATAATGGATACCCATACAGCCGTTGCCTTTAGCGTTTTGAACGGGCTAAAAACGGCCGATAATGCGCCTGTTACGGTGGTGCTTTCAACGGCAAGCGCATATAAATTTGCAGACGATGTTTTACTGGCGCTTAATAAAAAGCCAAAAAGCGATGCTTTTGAAAATTTAAACATGTTGAACACAATTACAAATGCACCCATACCGAATAATTTAGCTAAACTTAAAAATTCCCAAGTGCGTTTTGAAAGAACTATAAAACCAAACGAAATTGCAGATATTGCGCTTGAAATGTAGAAATTTAACTATGATAACGGAGGAATTATGAGCGAGTATATTTTAGTTGTGGATTTTGGCGGGCAATACAACCAATTAATTGCAAGAAGAGTACGTGAAAATAATGTTTATAGTGAGATTGTGCCATATACACGCGCAATGAAAACCATAGGCGAAAAACTGCCCAAAGGCATTATTTTAACGGGTGGGCCAAGCAGTGTTTATGCAAAAGATGCGGCAGTTATTGATGCGCAAATTTTTAATTTGGGAATACCTGTTTTAGGTATTTGTTATGGCGCACAATTAATGATGCATACCCTTGGCGGAAAAGTTGAAAGCGCACCCGAAAAAGAATATGGCAAAACTTCGGTTTTCACAAACCCTAATTGTGCGCTTTTTGATGATGTACCGCATGTAAATATTTGTTGGATGAGCCATAACGATTATATTAAAACCCCTGCAAACGATTTTGAAATTGTTGCACACACAGAAAATTGCCCGTGTGCGGCAGTGCAAAATATTGATAAAAAATTATACGCCGTTCAATTTCACCCTGAGGTTTTACATACCGAAAATGGCAGTTTAATGATTAAAAATTTCCTATATAATATTTGCGAGTGCGATGGCGATTGGCAAATGAATTCGTTTGTTGAAAATTCCATAGCCCAACTGAAGGCAAAAATCGGTAATGGTAAAGTGCTTTGTGCGCTTTCGGGTGGGGTAGATTCCGCAGTTGCCGCAGTTATGCTATCAAAAGCGGTTGGCAAACAATTAACTTGCGTTTTTGTAGACCACGGCCTGCTTCGCAAAAACGAGGCAGACGAAGTTGAAGCGGTTTTTGGAAACGGCAGCGAATATGAACTTGAATTTATACGCGTTGATGCAAAAGAGCGCTTTTATAAAAAACTTGCAGGTGTAACAGAGCCCGAGCAAAAACGTAAAATTATAGGCGAAGAATTTATACGTGTTTTTGAAAGCGAAGCTAAAAAAATAGGCACGGTGGATTTTTTAGTGCAAGGAACAATTTACCCCGATATAGTAGAGAGCGGCCAGGGTGGCGAAAGCGCGGTAATAAAAAGCCACCACAATGTTGGCGGCCTGCCCGATTATGTTGATTTTAAAGAAATTATTGAACCTTTGAGAGATTTGTTCAAAGATGAAGTTAGAAATGCCGGACGAGAACTGGGTTTACCCGAAAGCTTAGTTAGCCGCCAACCGTTCCCGGGCCCGGGGCTTGCAATTAGAATTATAGGCGAAGTTACGCCGCTAAAAATTAAAATAGTGCAAGAGGCAGATGCCATATACAGAAAAGAAATTGAAGATGCAAACGAACATGAAAATTTGGGCCAATATTTTGCGGCACTTACAAATATGCGTAGCGTTGGCGTTATGGGCGATGAGCGCACCTACGATTACGCAATTGCACTAAGGGCGGTAAACACTACCGATTTCATGACGGCAGAGGCATCGCAGTTGCCATGGGAATTGCTATTTAAAATAACAAACAGAATTGTAAATGAAGTAGAGCATGTAAACAGGGTAATGTTCGATTGCACAGGAAAACCGCCGGCGACAATAGAATTTGAATAAATTAAAACCGGCCACAAAGCTTTAAAATAATAAATTGCACGGACGGATTAAAACATGATTTTTAAATTAAAACCCGCATTTAAAGATTACCTATGGGGCGGAAACCGCTTAAAAACAGATTTTGGCAAAGATTACAGCGGCGAAATTCTGGCCGAAAGCTGGGAGTTATCTTGCCACCCCGACGGCGAAAGCATAATTGCAAGTGGGCAAAATAAAGGCGAAAAACTAAGCGCATATTTAAATAATAACAAAGATGAATTAGGCAAAAATTGCGATAAATTCAAAGATTTTCCAATATTGGTGAAATTTATAGATGCAAAACAAAGCCTTTCTGTTCAAGTGCACCCAAACGATGATTTTGCAAATATTAACGAAGCCGATAACGGCAAAACCGAAATGTGGTATATAGTAGATGCAAAAGAAGATGCGTTTATCTACTATGGTTTTAACAAAACTATAACGAAACCTGAATTTGCAAAAAGAATAGAAAATAACACTTTGCTTGAAAGTTTAAACAAAGTTGATGTAAAAAAAGGCGATTGTTTTTTTATTAAATCCGGCACTGTGCATGCAATTGGCGAGGGCTGTTTAATTGCGGAAATACAGCAGTCATCAAATGTTACATATAGGGTATACGATTATGCGCGAAAAGATGCAAACGGAAATTTAAGAGAGCTGCACATTGATAAAGCTTTACAGGTAAGCAAGCTTTGCGAAGCGCAAAATACGGCAAATAATAAAAACAACCTTGTAACTTGTGAGTATTTTACGGTGGATTTAATAGAAAATACAAATGAAAACAAGCAGTTTTGCACACAAAATTCGTTTAATTGTTTACTGGTTTTAAACGGAAACGGCAATATTAAAACCGATATTGAAAACATAAATTTTAAAAAGGGCGAAAGTGTTTTCATTGGCGCACAAACAAAAAATTATAATTTAAATGGAAATTTTACTGCACTGTTAGCAAAAATTGAATAATAAATTTAACAGCTATATTATAATAGCCGGGCAATGCTTAAATCAACTTTATATATAGTATAATTAGCTATGTATCAAGGTGGTTATGGCATTGCCCAAAAAATTGAGATAAGTTTTTACGTTGATATTTTACAATTTTAGATGTATAATGAAAAATAGGGTGTAATTTGGTGAAAGTAAGAGGGTAAAGAATGAAACAAAAAGGATTTGATAGCGAAAAATATATTAAAGAGCAAATTATACGTATTAAAGAACGTGTTTTAAAATTTAATAATAAATTGTATTTAGAGTTTGGCGGCAAACTTTTTGATGATTACCACGCCGCACGTGTTTTGCCCGGGTTCGATTTAAACTGTAAAGTGAAAATGCTTTGCGAATTGAAAGAGCAAACCGAAATAATTTTTTGCATAAGCGCAAAGGCGATAGAGCAAAACAAAGTGCGCTCTGACATAGGCATTACATACGATTTAGATGCACTTCGCCTTATAGATACATTAAGAAGCCTTGGCCTTTACATAAGCTGTGTTCTAATTACACAGTACACAGGCCAACCTGCGGCAGATTTGTTTAGAAAAAAGCTTTTGATGCGAAATGAACGTGTTTGTATGCACACATTAACAAAGGGTTATCCTTCTAATGTAGATGTAATTGTTTCTGCCGAGGGATACGGCGCAAACCCGTTTATAGAAACAACACGCCCACTTGTTGTGGTTACTGCGCCCGGCCCCGGTTGCGGCAAACTTGCAACTTGTCTTTCACAACTTTACCACGAGCAAGAGCGTGGGGTAAAAGCAGGCTATGCAAAATACGAAACATTCCCCGTGTGGAATTTGCCGCTTAGCCACCCTGTAAACATTGCTTATGAGGCCGCAACGGCAGACCTTAAAGACGTTAATATGATAGACCCATTTCATTTAAGCGCCTATGGGCAAACCGCGGTAAATTATAACCGTGATGTAGAGGCTTTTCCCGTAGTTAAGGCTATTTTATCACGCATTTTGGGCGAAGACATATACCAGTCTCCCACAGATATGGGCGTAAATATGATAGGCTCTAGCATAAAAGATGAAAAAGTGGTTGAAGCTGCCGCCTGCCAAGAGATAATACGCAGATATTATAATGTTATGTGCGATTATAAACTTGGCAGAACAGATATAGAATCGTGCCAAAGAATAGAGTTTTTGTTAAGCGCATTAAGCCTAAAAACAAGCGATAGAATAATTGTAAAACCGGCATTGGAAAAGGCAAAACAAAGCGAGGTTAGCGCCGTTGCAATTCAACTTTCAAGCGGCGATATCATAACGGGCAAATCTTCGCATTTGATGAACGATACCGCCGCCGCAGTTTTAAACAGCGTAAAAAAACTTGCGGGAATAGACGATGAAATCATGCTTATTTCGCCAATAGTTTTATCGCCTATTATTCAAATGAAACAAGAGGTGCTGGGAAGCCGTCACCCTGTTTTGAAGTTGGAAGAAGTTCTTCAAGCCATGAGCATTTCGGCGGTAACCAACCCAACAACTGCGCTTGCCATGAGCAAATTGCCGCTTTTAAAAGGTTGCCAAGCACATTGCTCTGCCATGATAACACAAAGCGACGGCGCAACATTAAAAAAACTTGGAATTGACTATACTTGCGAACCGCAATTTCCAACAACCGATTTATATTTTAAGTAGTTTAAATTATATGTGAAATAAAAAGTTAATGTATATAGCACGACAACCGCTTTTTATAATAATGTATATTAAAGCCAACACAAGCTTTGAATTATTAAAATATAAAAAAGCAAAATGCAAAAATAAACTTAATCTCAAGGGATGCCTGTTTTGCCAAAAATGTGTTTTAATACATTGTTGTGCGTTTTAAGGCAACCCTTTTTATATGCATGAAACCAATTTGTTATTATTAATATTATTCTAGTTTATCACAATTGTGAAAACTAGATGAAATTAGTATAATTTGGCTTGATTATGGAATAATTATATGATATGGTTTATTTAGCCAAATAAATATAATATGTGTGGTTTAAAATATAATAGTAAGCTTTGAAAATTTTATATATTTTTTAACAACAAGGCGAGCGTTCTATTAAAACAAAAAGGCTAATTACCGCTTAACGGTTCACACATATAATAAATGGTAGGTTCAATAATGCAATATTTATTATCTTTTATAGAGGGGATTTTTATGTTTATATCCCCGTGTCTTCTTCCTATGTTGCCTTTATATGTTTCTTATTTTGCAGGCGATATAACAGATGGTGTAGATAAGGGCAAAAAAAGCCGTGCGCTTATTGGCTCAATTGGTTTTGTGCTTGGCTTTACTTTGGTTTTTGTATCGCTTGGGGCGTTTGCGGGAACACTTGGCCGCGTATTAATACGCTATCAAACGGCGTTTAATATTATAACCGGCGGCGTTGTAATTGTATTTGGGCTACACTATTTGGGCGTGTTAAAAATTAAGCTATTAAATGTCAGTAAAAAATTTACGGTTAAAAAAACAGGCGGGTTTTTTAAAAGTGTAATTTTTGGTATTGTTTTTTCAATAGGATGGACACCATGCGCAGGCGCATTTTTAGGCTCTGCATTAATGCTTGCCGCACAAAGTGCAACAAGCGCAAAGGGCATTATAATGCTACTGCTTTTCTCGGCAGGGCTTGGCATACCGTTTATAATAAGCGCACTTCTTATTGAAAATTTAAAAACAGCTTTTGATTTTATAAAAAGACATTATAAAGTTATTAATGCAATTGCAGGAATTTTATTAATTATTACAGGCATATTCATGGCAACGGGAACAATGGGATATTTGCTTAGTTTAATTTCATTTTAATTGAAACAGAAAGGGTTTTATAATATGAAACAAAAAACAAAATTAATTATTAGTTTGGCACTATTTGCTGTTTTATTAATTGGCGCGGCGCTAGCTTACAATATTTTAGGCGATAATTTTGCACCGCAAACACAGCTTGCAACAACACAAAACAGCGAGAGCACAGCGCAAAGCCAAAGCACTCAAACACAACAAGAAGAGCAACCTCAGCAAGAAGAGGTGCAAAGCCAAAGCACCCAAACACAACAAGCCGAAGAAGAGCAAGCCGAACAAACCGAAAACAAAGCTTTGGATTTTATTGTTTATGATGAAGAGGGCGAACAGGTAAAACTAAGCGATTTTTACGGTAAACCTATCGTGCTTAATTTTTGGGCGTCTTGGTGCCCGCCGTGTAAAGAGGAAATGCCTTATTTTGAAACAGTGAACAGTGAATATGGGCAAGATGTGCAATTTTTAATGGTTAATATGGTTGGAAGCAGGGCAGATGAAACCGAACATGTAGCCTCTGATTTTATAACGCAAAGCGGCTATACTTTCCCTGTTTTTTACGATACAAACCAAGATGCCGCATACACATACGGCGTGTATTCGCTGCCCACCACATATTTTATAGATGAAAACGCCAATATTATTGCGGGCGCACAAGGCTCTATAAGCGAGGAAATGCTTCGCGAGGGCGTAAGCTTAATTTATGATATACCGCAAGAAAATACACGAAATGCACAAGAAAACAATAGCGAAGAGCAAAACGAGGGTTAAATAAAAAATGAAAAGTAAATTGCAAGTTAAATGAAAATATTTTAACAAATAAACAAAAAAATACAGCCACCCATAAAAATAAGCCGACACCTACAAAGTGTCGGCTTGAAATTTAAAAAAAAGGTATAGGTTAAGTGCACTGTTTTTTACTTTTCGGAACACTCAAAGCCGTTGCCTATTATCAGTGTTTGTGCAAAATTGACGATGTGTGGTTTTGCAATAGTGGTTTTTCGATAGCAGGAAACCCTTTTGCAAAAAGTGTACATGACAAAAATACACTTGTATTTACTTCGCAATATCATAATTTATTAAAAAAGTATTACAATTTGCCAAAAATGCAAGAAAAAATGTGAATTTTCATTGACAAAGCTGTGAATATAGTATAAAATGAATAACGTTAGTAATCAAAAATTGTTTATTGACATAATAAGTTTAAATTTAATTATTTCAACTTAAATTTTATTTTTTTGAAGGAGAAAAGTATGAAAAAGATTTTAGCACTTATGCTTGTTCTTGTAATGCTTGCAGCTACATTTGCAGCTTGCGGCGGCACTGAAACAACATCAACCCCTGCAGAATCTACACCTGCAGAATCTACACCTGCTGAAGAAGCAGCGGCAACCGAAATTCCTCTAGACACATTAATTGTTGGCACACCTGAAATGAACGGTGACTTCATCGTTGATTTCGGCAACAGCGCATATGACCTTTCTATTAAAACATTATTAGGCGGTTACATGGATACAGTTGTTGCAGATGCAAACGGCACATTAATAATTAACCCAACAGTTGTTGCAGATTACACAACAGAAACAGACGACGCAGGCAACAAAACATATACATTCACATTGCATGAAGATTTATTCTTCAGCAATGGCGATCCTATCATGGCTTCAGATTACGCAGCTAACTATCTATTCAGAGCATCACCTGAATGGGTAACAGCAGGCGCAACTTCATCATTAGGCGATGGCCTTTTAGGCTACACAGAATACTACAACGGCGAAACAACAACTTTCGTAGGCGTTAAAGTTTTAGGCGATTACCAATTAGCTTTAACAATCCCGGCTGAAAAACTTCCTTATTATTGGGAAACATATTATGCAGCAGCTACACCAATCCACACAGCAACATACATGCCCGGCGCCACAGTTATGAGCGATGAAACAGGTTCTTGGCTTGAGTGGGCAGAAGGCGATTTAGCTACTGCTACATTGGCTATTGCAGAAACAGAGCGCTTTGCACCTACAGTTACTGTTGGCCCTTACAAATTTGTAAGCTATGAAAATCAAACAGCAACTCTTGAAATGAACGAGTTCTTCAAAGGCGACCACATGGGCAACAAACCCACATTCCAATATGTAGTTCAACAATCTATCCCTCAAGATACAGACGTTGAATGGGTTATCAACGGCCAAGTAGACATGGTTACCGGCGTTATCGAAGGCGAAAAAATTGAAGCTGCACGCGCAAGCGACACAGCAGTTCTACACAGCTACTTGCGTGCAGGCTACGGCAACATGGCTATGCATACAGACTTTGGCCCAACAGCCGACGTTAATGTTCGCTGGGCACTTGCAAGCTTGATAGACAGAAACGCAGTGGTTGACCACGTTCTTGGCGGCTACGGCGGCCTTGTAGACGCAGCTTACGCTTATGCACAATGGATGTATGACGAAAAAGCAGCAGAACTACAAGAAACATTAATTCCTATCTCTTACAATATCGAAGCAGCTAACGAATACCTAGACCAAACAGAATGGACATTCGAAGCTGACGGCACAACTCCTTTCGATGCTACACTAGCAGTTGAAGGCAGTGAATACTTCCGTCACAACGCAGCAGGCGATATGCTTGTTATCGAGCACTTAGGCACAACAGAAAACACAGTTACAGATATCATCGAAATTCAATTTACAGCAAATGCTCCTTTAGCAGGCGTTAAATTCAACGTTACAAAAAGCGATTTCGATGCACTTCTAAACAACTACTACTATGGTTTTGAACTTGGCGAAGAGCGCCAATACCACACATTCAACCTTGCAACAAACTTCACAGCGGTTGATGATAAATACTACAACTGGCACTCAGATTTTGCAGGCACATGGCAAAACTCAACACAACTTGTTGACGAAGAGCTTGATGCAACTATGATTGCTATGCGTAATGCAGACCCATCAGACACAGAAACATACCTAAACGCATGGTTTGATTTCATTGTTCGTTGGAACGAGTTAATGCCTGAAATTCCTCTATACTCTAACGAATACTTCGACATTACACACAAAAATGTTGATCCGTTAATGACAACACCTTACGGTAGCTGGTATGAAGTAATTTGCCAAATCACAAAAACAGCAAAATAAAAATAATCAGTAACCTTATACACAAGGGAATGGTTTTTACCATTCCCTTGTGGTTTATTAATTAAAACTTTGCCGTTATAAACAAACGAGCGTTTTCATGCATTGTTCTTTTGTTTATAAAAGCAAAGTTTACAATTCTATTTTTGCAATTAATGCAAAAATAGAATATACAACCAAAACACAGCAAAAAACTAAAGCAAAAAAATTATAAGTAAAGGAGTGTTGAAAGTTGGTAAAATATGTTATTAAACGTATTATAGTATTAATACCGGTAGCATTTGTTATTTCTGTTATGCTTTTTGCAATTGTAAAAATAATGCCGGGAGACCCTGTTCGTTCAATGTTGCCAACTACATTAAAGGCAGAGCAATACGACGCCGCATACGAGGCGATGTATTTAAGGTTAGGCCTTGACAAAAGCCTGCCGGAGCAATATTTCAGATGGATGGGTAATATTTTTATGGGGGATTTTGGTTATTCAAGCATGTTTAACCGCCCTGTTTCAGAGGTTATTGCAGAACCTTTAACTAATACTATTATATTGAACATAGGTGTTAATATTTTGTATTTGCTAATTGCCATACCTGTTGGTATTAAATGTGCAACAAAACGTCAATCACTATTCGATAACGGCTGGCAAGTATTTTCACTTATAACATATTCAATGCCATCATTTTTTATAGCCATTGGTTTAATTTATATTTTTGCAATAAATTTGGGCTGGTTCCCACTTGGCGGTATGCCAAATACCGCATTTACAGAGGGAACAGACCTTATAATTGCATGGATTAGAACCCTTGCGCTTCCAACTTTAACACTTACAATTATAAGCCTTGCAGGCGCAATTAGATATGTGCGCAATGCAATGGTGGAATCTTTAAGCCAAGATTACATTCGCACAGCACGTGCTAAAGGCTTAAGCGAAAAAGTTGTTATTTATTCACATGCATTTAGAAATGCATTAATTCCCGTATCATTCATTATTGTGGGCACTTTGTTCTCTTTGTTTGCAGGTGCGGCAATAACTGAAACGGTTTTCCAATACAATGGCATAGGAAAGCTTATGATAAGCGCCGTTTTTGGGCGTGATAATCAAATGGTAACCACTATGAACTTGTTTTTTGCAAGTATAAGTATAGTTTCGGTTTTAATTGCGGATATTGTTTACGGCCTTGTAGACCCGCGTATTAAATTGGGTTAGGCGGGGTGAATAATATGGACAATAATAATAAGAGCACAGGCAAGAGAATACTAGAATCTTTTGCGGGCCTATTTAAAAGGCTTATTGGCAAAGAAAGCGCGGCTGTTAATGTTTTAGAAGAAGAAGCAGTGCAAACGCCAATGAAAACCATTATGAAAAACTACTTTAGAAATAAGCTTGGAATTATAGGGCTTGTTGGCTTTATTATCGTGTTTTTAATATCTTTTGTTGGCTCTGAAATATATCCGCTGGATAGCACTTATATCGAGCTTACAAATGCAGATATTCAACCGGGCACAAATTATATTGATCCTCCAAGTGAGCTTCAAGGTAAAAACATTGTTGAAATAGCCAGCGGTGTATCTTTTTCTGCGGCTATAACAGACGAGGGCGAGTTTTATATTTGGGGAACAGAGCCCAACAAACAGCAAGAAAATGTATCAGATTACATTTTTGATGTGCCCGAAGAAATTTACAACAATAAAATTGTTGATATTGCCTGCGGCGGTAACCACATTTTAGCAATTGATGAAAACGATGTGCTTTACGGCTGGGGTTATTATGGCAACAACCAAACAATTGTGCCGGCAAATATTGCCGCCGTTTTTGAAGACCCCGAAGTTAGCATTACGCAAATTGCCGCCGCCACACAGTGGACAGCGCTTTTAGGCTCAGACGGCGAAGTATATATTTGGGGCAGCACGCAGGCAAAATCTATTTTGCTTGTGCCTAGCGATGCAAAAGGCAGAATACAAAAAATTGCCGCAGGCGATAACAATATGGCGCTTTTGCTTGATGACGGAACAATAACCGTTATCGGCGACAGAGGCACTGAATTTGTAACGGAAATGCCTGAATATGCAAATGATGGCAGTGTTAATTTTGTAGACATTGTTGCAACAAACCGCAATGTTTTAGCTCTAGACGACGAGGGTAATTTACACCTTTGGGGCAGCCGTGAAAATGGGCTTTCTACATTACCTGAAATTACAGCAGACGTTAAAGCAATTGATGCCGGTTACAGCAACTTTACGGTTTTGCTTGAAACAGGCGAGGTGCTAACTTGGGGTAGCGATAGCTTAAACCAATTAAGCGTGCCGGATTTGCAAGACACACAACAAATTTTTGCGGATTACTTCCAATTCTATGCCGTTGATAGCCAAAACAATATCTCCTCTTGGGGCAACGAGGGCTATGTATTCGGCACCGACGCCTTTGGCCGTGATATTTTAACACGTGTTATCCACGGTGGCAGAATTTCACTTACAGTTGGTGCAATTGCGGTTATAATTCAAATAGTAATTGCGCTTTTTGTTGGCTTAACGGCAGGCTATTTTGGCGGTATTGTGGAAAATTTACTAATGCGTTTAACTGATATTTTTACAGCTATACCGTTTTACCCAATTGCGATAACACTCTCTTATGCCATAGGCAATGATATGAACCAAATTCAAAGAATGTTCTTGATAATGGTTATTTTGGGCTTGCTTGGCTGGATGCCGCTTGCTAGATTAATTCGTGCACAATTGCTTTTAGAACGTGAAAAAGATTTCGTTTTGGCAGCAAGGGCGCTTGGCATTAAACAAAGGGTAATTATGTGGCGCCATATATTGCCAAATATATTCAACTTAGTTATTGTTAATATCACTTTGGGTTATGCGGCATCGTTATTAAGTGAAGCAGCGCTTTCATTCTTAGGTTTTGGCGTTGCAGAGCCAACACCATCGTGGGGCAATATGCTAACCAGCGCACAAAGCACAACGGTTATTGAATTTTACTGGTGGCGTTGGATAATCCCCGCATTGTTTGTTATTGCCGCGGCACTTAGCGCAAACCTTATAGGTGATGCACTACGCGAGGCAATGGATCCGAAAGCTAATGAGAAATAGGGAGGCATAAAATGAATTTACTTGAAATTAATAACTTGCACACCTATTTTGATACACGCAGGGGCGTTGTAAAGGCCGTAAACGGCGTTTCGCTAAGCGTGGAGCACGGTAAAACTTTAGGTGTTGTAGGCGAAAGCGGCAGCGGCAAAAGCCAAACCGCAATGAGCATTTTAAAATTATTTGAAAACAACCAAAGAATAGCAGACGGCGAAATATTATTCGATGGAAAAGATTTGGCTAAGCTTTCTACAAAAGAAATGTACAGCATACGCGGAAACTCTATATCAATGATATTCCAAGAACCGATGACGAGCTTAAACCCGGTTTTTACTGTGGAAAAGCAAATTGCCGAAGTATTGATGTTGCACCAGAACTTAAATAAAAAACAAGCGGCACAAAGATGCATTGAAATGCTTGATGCCGTTAAAATTCCAAACCCCGAAAAAATGGTAAAGCAATACCCACACCAACTTTCGGGCGGCATGCGCCAACGTGTTATGATAGCCATGGCGCTGGCATGTAAGCCAAAATTGCTTATTGCAGACGAGCCAACAACAGCGCTTGATGTTACCATTCAAGCACAAATTTTGCGCTTGATGAATGACTTGAAAAAGGAAACAAACACCTCTATTATGTTTATAACCCACGATTTGGGCGTTATAAACCAAATGGCGGACACGGTTGCCGTTATGTATTGCGGCCAAGTTGTTGAAAGCGCACCCGTTAGCTATATATTTAAAAACATAACAGAATTTTCACACCCGTATACAGAGGCGCTTTTGAACAGTATTCCGCTGTTATCAGGCAATTCCGGCAAACGCCTTGAAGCTATACAAGGTTCTGTTCCACATCCGCTTGATTTACCAAAAGGATGTAAGTTTGCACCGCGTTGTAATTTTGCAACAGAAAAATGCAGGCAATCCGAGCCGGAACTTGTAAAAGTGAACGACGAACAAAGCGTGCGTTGTTTTTATCCGAAGAAAGGGGTGAGAAGCGGTGAGTGATAAAAGAGTTTTAATTAATTTAAATGAAGTTAAAATGCATTTTCCGCTTAAAAAAAGCTCTGTTTTTCAAAGGGAACAACAATTTGTTAAAGCGGTAGATGGCGTTACAGTTAACATTTACGAGGGCGAAACCTTTGGCCTTGTTGGCGAAAGTGGTTGCGGAAAAAGCACGCTAGGACGTGTTATTTTGCAACTTTATAACCAAACTTCGGGCGATGTTATCTACAATGAAAAAAGCTTACAAAAATTGGGCAAGGAAGAAATGCGCAAATTGCGCTGCGAATTGCAAATTGTTTTCCAAGATCCATATTCGTCTTTAAACCCGCGTTTAACCGTGGGCCAGTTAATTAGCGAAGCGCTTGTTGCACACGATGTTTACAAACGTGGTTCGCAAGAAATGGAAGACTATATTGTTGAAATAATGGAAAAATGCGGACTGCAAAAATATATGATACACCGTTATCCGCATCAATTTTCGGGCGGCCAACGCCAACGTATCGGCATTGCAAGGGCGCTTGCGTTAAACCCAAAATTTGTGGTTTGTGACGAGGCTGTTTCAGCGCTTGATGTTTCAATTCAATCGCAAATAATTAATTTGCTTATGGATTTAAAAGAGAAAGATAATTTAACATATCTTTTCATATCGCACGATTTAAGCGCAGTAAAATTCATTTCAGATAGAATAGCGGTTATGTATCTTGGCAATATTATTGAACTGGGCGATAGCGACACTATGTTTGATAACCCTTTACACCCGTACACTCGCGCGCTTATGGATGCTATACCAACCACAGACGAAGAGGCGAATAAAGAACTGCAAATTATAGAGGGTGATATCCCAAGCCCAATTAACCCGCCATCGGGCTGCAAATTCAGAACAAGGTGCAAATTTGCAAAAGAAGTTTGCGAAAAGCAAGCGCCTGAATTTACAGAGTGGAGGCCGGGGCAATTTGTGGCTTGTCATTTCCCGCTTGCAGAAAAAACAATGGGCAACGAGTAGTTTTTTTAACGCTCGCTATTGCGCTTAAAGCTAGAAAAACGATTTTATAAAACCAATTTTAAATCGTACAATGGAGTGAAAACATGGGCTTTTTAGATAAGTATAGATCTGCTTTGCCAAAAAATAAAAGCAAAAAAGAACTAGATGAGCATTACGAAAAAATGGACCTTGAAAAAGGTGATTATACAGCCATGCTTATAGCTGCGCTTATAACTTTTGGGCCTTTTATACTGTTTATTTCACTGGTTTATATTGGAATTGCGATGTTGTTTGGCATGTAAATTGGTTAGCCAAGCAGATATTAAAGTTTTGGGTTGCACAGAGTACTAGGTGCATTGCCACCCTAAGCTAGCCGGTTTGTGTAAACGCTACTAAAAAATGCAAGGGCTGATGCCCACATCAGCTTAAAAGTGGCCTTGTGCTGTTTTAAAGTGTTGTGGGCATAGCCTTTTTGTGTTTATTGTATAAATTATTTGTTATTATAATCACTAAAACATAAATATAAAATTATATAGATTTTTACAGGCTTGGCTAAACGCATTATATTACTGCATTAAGGCAATACCATCATTTTACTTTAAGCAATCAAAAAGGGTTGCACCTCATATTAATAAATTTATTTTGTAACGAAAGTGAGAATTATATGATAGAAAAGGCTTTAGCGCAAAAAGTTTTACGAACTGCCTTAGAAACAGGGGCAGATTTTGCGGAAATTTACATTGAAGACACGAAAAATAACTCGCTTACGCTTGTGGGTGATAAAATAGAAAATGCGAATTATACCAGAATTTATGGTACGGGTATTCGCGTTATGCTTGGGAATAATAGTGCTTATGCATATACAGCAGGCACTGATGAAGAAGATTTAATTAAAACGGCAAAAGCGGCTTGCGCTACAATAAAATCTGATAACAGAGCTGAAATTTTACCGTTTAATGAAAAAGATTATGGCACAAAGCCAAAAATTGCACCGGAAGATATTAACAACGAGCAAAGGGCAAAGTATTTGCGCTCTGCGGCTAATGCGGCAAAAAACTACTCGGGGGAAATACACCAAGTTACAGCAAGCATTGTTGATACAGATAAAAGGGTATTTGTTTGCAATAGCGAGGGCACATTTGCAAGCGACAGGCGCCTTTATATAAGGTTTAATATTGCAGCAACAGCTAAAAAAGGCGATGAAGCGCAAATTGGCAGAATGTCGCCCGGCTTTGGCATGGGGTATGAGTGCTTTGAAAATGTTGACGTTAAAGAACTTGGCAAAAAGGCCGCTAAAAGGGCAGTTACAATGCTTAATGCTAAAGATTGCCCCTCCGGCACATTCCCTGTTGTTATAGATGGCGGCTTTGGCGGCGTTATTTTTCACGAGGCTTGTGGGCACTCGCTTGAGGCAACAGCAGTGGCTTATGGCAATAGTGAATTTTGCGGCAAATTGGGCAAAAAAATTGCGGCAGATTGCGTTAGCGCTATAGACGATGGCACAATGCCCGGCGAATGGGGCAGCGTTGGCATGGACGACGAGGGCAATGAAACAAGAAACAGGCTTTTAATAGAAAACGGTATATTAAAAAGCTATATGATTGATAAACTGGGCGCAAGGCGCATGCAAACACAGCATACGGCAAGCAGCCGTAGGCAAGATTACACATTTGCACCAACTTCAAGAATGAGCAATACATTCATAGCACCCGGAACCGATGACGACGACGAGATGATTAAAACCATGGGCACGGGCCTATATGCAAAAGCTATGGGCGGCGGCAGCGTAAACCCTTTAACGGGAGATTTTAATTTTGCGGTTTCAGAGGGCTATTGGGTTAAAAATGGCGAAATTGTTTGCCCTGTAAGAGGCGCTACTTTAATAGGCAAAGGCGCCGAAGTGCTTATGAAAATAGACAGGGTTGGCAAAGAAATGTCTATGGCGGCAGGTGTTTGCGGCTCGGCGTCGGGAAGTGTGCCAACAAATGTAGGCCAGCCAAGAATAAGGGTAACATCATTAACAGTTGGCGGAAAGGGCGGTGTAATTTAATGGATTTTAACACATTTAAACAAAAAGCCTTTGAAATTGCACTTGATATGGGCTGTGACGCTGCTGAAATTTATATTCAAAAAAGTAGCCAAACTTCGGCAGATGTTCTAAACGCAGAGCTTAAATCTTTTGAAGCAAGCAGTGCAAAAGGCGCAAATTTGCGTGTAATTGTAGGCGTAAAAAGTGGCTATGCATATACAGAGGAGTTTTCAAACCCTGAAAGCCTTGTTAAAAGCGCAATAGATAATGCTAAAATAATTGAAAGCGGCGACGAAAGGCCTATGCAAGGCAAAATGCAGTATCAAAGCTTTGAAAAACCGAAGTGTCCTGCTAAAAAGATGAGCAATGAAGAACTTATTAAAACAGCATTAAAACTTGAAGAATATGCCAAAAATGCAGATGATAGATTTTTGCGTGTTGAAACATGTGCAACACAAAAAGGCACAAAAACAATTGGAATTTATAACACATTGGGGCTTGAGGCCGAGTATGAAATTGACACTTGCAGTATTGCTGTAGTGCCTATTTTAAAACAAGGCGAAGAAATTAAAGATGGCGTTGCTTGGTATAGAGATGATAAATTTAATGATTTAAAGGAATGTGCACAAGAAGGCGCTAAAAAAGCATCAGATCAATTTAATGCAAGCAGTACTGCAAGCGGAAAATATAAAATTATGCTTGAAAATGAAACAGCAGCTTTGTTTATAAGCGTTTTCACAAGCGTTTTCAGCGCAGAGAATGCGCAGAAAAAGCTATCTTTACTGCAAGGCAAAGAGGGCGAAAAAATAGCAGCGGACATTGTTAATATAATAGACGATCCGTTTAATTTATCGGCGCCACGCCCGTTTGATAAAGAGGGAACACCTTCACAAATTACAAATGTAATTGAAAACGGCACGCTTAAAACGCTGTTACACGATTTAAAAACAGCGAAAAAAGCAGGGGTGTTATCAACATCAAACGCTGGCAGGGCAGGGGTTATGGGCTCGCTAACGGTTATGCCCAGCAATTTGTATTTGCAAAGTGGAAACTGCACGAAAGAACAACTTATAAAGCAAATGCAAAATGGCATAATTATAACAGATTTAGCAGGTACACATTCAGGGGCAAGCGCAGTTTCGGGAGATTTCTCGCTTTTGGCAGGCGGCCTACTTGTAGAAAACGGCAAAATTGTAAGAGCGGTAGACCAAATTACAATAGCAGGTAATTTCTTTGATGTTTTAAAAAATATCGAGGCTATAGCAAATGATTTATATTTCGATTACGATGCACACGGCTCTACCGATATAAGCATTGGCTCGCCCTCGTTTGTTATAAGCGAAATTGCTGTTTCGGGCAATTAAACATAGGCAATAAAAAATTTATATATAAAGGTGGTTAATATGAAATTTTCAGAAATTCCCTACACAAGGCCAAATTTCGAGCAAATGATTAAAGATATTGAGCAAATTACAGCGCAGTTTAAAGAGGCAAAAAGCGCAAAAGAACAATTTGAACTATTAAAAAAAGCAGAACAAGCAACAACAGAATATGTTAGCCAACACGTTATAGCACACATTAGAAACACAGTAGATACTAACGATGAATTTTATAAAGCTGAAACAGAGTATTTTATTGAAAAAGATCCTTTGGCACAAGAGAAAAATATAGAGCTTTTAAAAGCTTTGTTAAACAGCGAGTACAAGGACGAGTTGAAAGAATTAATTGGCGAAATACCGTTTATTAATGCCGAGTTAGAGGCGAAATCATTTGCGCCCGAAATTATGGATTTAATTAAAGAAGAAAACCAATTAAAACATGAATACCAACAAATATATGCAAAATTAACTGCGGAATTTGATGGCAAAAAATTGCCAATACCTATGCTTGGCCCTTATAAAGAAAGCCCCGACCGTGAGATTAGAAAAAAAGCCTTTATAGCCGAGGGAAAAGCTTTCGATAGCGTGCAAGAACAATTTGACGAAATTTTTGATAAACTTGTAAAAAATCGCACAGAACAGGCAAAAAAATTGGGCTATGAAAATTTTGTAGAGCTTGGATATATTCGCAGGCAAAGAAATTGCTACACTAAAAAAGAAGTGGGTGTTTTCAAAAAGCAAGTTATTGAAGAAATTGTGCCTGTTGTAAATGAAATTAGAAAAACACAAAGTAAACGCATAGAACTTGATAATTTGAAATTTTACGATTTACCGCTAACTTTTAAAGATGGTGCAGCAACACCGCAAGCCACAAGCGATGAAATTATGGCTGCCGGTAAAAAAATGTATGAAGAGATGTGCCCGCAAACTGCCGAATTTATTAAACTGATGTATGATAACGATTTGTTTGATGTATTATCAAAAGATGGCAAAGCACCCGGCGGTTACTGCACAAGAATTAAAAAATATAAGTATCCGTTTATTTTCTCGAATTTTAACGGCACCGCAGGCGACGTTGATGTTTTAACCCACGAGGCAGGCCATGCATTTGCAGGCTATACAAATATGCGCGATTTCGAACTTGAAATGATGACAGATTACTCTATGGAAATTGCCGAAACGCACTCGATGTCTATGGAATTTTTAACAACACCTTGGCATCACTTGTTCTTTAAAGATCAAACTGCAAAATATAAACTTTCACATGCGGAAGATGCACTGATTTTCATTCCTTACGGCTCACAAGTTGATGAATTTCAAGAACAAATTTATACAAACCCAAATTTATCGCCAAACGAGCGCCACGCAAAATGGCTTGAAGTGGAAAGCAAATTCCGCCCGGGCATAGATTACGACGAAGTGCCGTTCTATTCAAGGGGCGCAGGTTGGCAAAGGCAATTGCATATATTTATGTATCCGTTTTATTATATTGATTATTGCATGGCGCAAACAATGGCGTTGCAATTTTTTGCAGAGTTTTTAAAAGATAGCGATAAAGCGCTTAAAATG
The DNA here is from genome assembly GCA_964369495.1 of uncultured Bacteroides sp. Lineage (GTDB taxonomy): Bacteria > Bacillota > Clostridia > Oscillospirales > Ruminococcaceae > Ruthenibacterium. The sequence goes on from CAYJGM010000002.1 coordinate 72,743, forward strand.
TATATTGAGTTTGTAAAATTAGGCGGAAGCAAAACCTTTGTTGATATTATTAAAACAACAGGGTTTAAATCGCCGCTTGAAGACGGAAGCATTAAACAAATTGTTGAAGTTTTAAAAGTATGGCTTAGCGAAAACCAAGTACAATAATTATACACAACAACAATAATAAAATAATATAATATTTATAGGGGCAGATGCCCTCATCTCACCGTAAAATTACTTAAAGTGTAAATTTTTGGCTTGATGTATGCATCGGCCCCTGTATTATCGTCAGGATAAAGCAAAACATGCTAGTTTAAATTAATATTATAACAAGTATAATGCAAAAATAATACAGTAAAAACACACAAAACAGTTCGCAATTAAGCCTTAAAAAATATAACAAGTTTTTCGTGCTGTTTTTTTAAATATAAGGGTGTTATACCTAGTTTTTACAAACATAACACAATTGAATTTATTAAAAATTTGCATATTGCTTGATTTAAAGCATAAAATATGTTATTCTTTATAAGTTAAGGTGGTGCTATAATGAACACACAATTTACATCTATCGCTTCAACAAGAGCAAGGTATTATTTGAAAAATTCACCTGTGCAATTTGTTTTGGTTGAATTATTAAAAGCGAGCGATACAAATGAAATTGCGGTTACGCTAACTTTTAAAAATATAAGTGCTAAAGTTCTCAATTCATTAAATATACAATTTATTTGTAAAGATGCAGATAATAATATAATTGTGCAAGAATCATTCTCATATAATAATTTAAATATTAAAGAAGGCGAACTTTTTGGCGCAAACGACGCAGTTTATATTAGTAATGTGCCTATTAGCAATGTTGAAGTTAAACTTGTTAATGTTGCTTTTGAGGGTAAATTATTCAATTTGATGGATAAAAAAAATATTGCTTTACCCGAATTAAAAGAGCTTAGCGATGCAACTGCTTATATATTGTCTAATACGCTTAATATTAAAAGTGCTAAATACATGCCCTGCAATGTTAAAGATGGCTGGCAATGTACTTGTGGCGCATTTAATTATAATGTATCTCAGGGTAAATTTGCGTGCAGTGAATGTAACACAAAAAAAGAAGAGCTTATTAATGCTGTAAAAACAGCGCTTAATAAAAGCAAGGCTTTGCAACAAAACCAAGATGAAAATGTTAATAGCGATGAAAATATTGCCACGCATAACGAGAATGTTGAAAATGCGCAATATAACGAAAATACAGGTGAAACAAAGCACTGGGGCCAGCAAAACGAAGGCGAAAACAATAACGAAAACATTGAAATTGAGCAGGAAAATTTGGACTTAGATAACGCAAATGAACCGGCTGATTTTGAAACTTATTACAATAATCGTGTTACTGTTAAGCAAAATGGTGCAAGAGAACCGCAACTAATGAAGAATGAAACAGCAGATAAAATTATTAAATTTGCGCCTATTTTCACAGGAATAGCGTGCATTTTATATTTTGTTTTTTTGCTGTTAATGGACACATTTTTATAAATTTATACAATAAGTTTATTTATATATTTTATTAACGGAGGGTTAATTAATGCCCAAAAAACCACAGGCATATACAAACGAAAGCATAACAAGCCTTAAAGGCGCCGACCGCGTAAGAAAGCGCCCCGGCGTTATTTTTGGTTCAGACGGCATCGAGGGTTGTTCGCACTCTATTTTTGAAATTCTTTCTAATTCCATAGACGAAGCAAGAGAGGGGCACGGCAATAAAATTTATATATCTCGCTTTAAAGATGGTTCTGTTGAAATTGAAGACTTTGGCAGGGGTATGCCGGTAGATTACAACAAAGCGGAAGAGCGCTACAACTGGGAACTGCTATTTTGCGAGATGTATGCGGGTGGCAAATATACTGCAGGCGAGGATAATTACGAGTATTCGCTTGGCTTAAACGGGCTAGGCCTTTGTGCAACGCAATATGCCAGCGCATGGATGAAAGCCGATATTTACCGCGATGGTATGCATTACCATTTAGATTTTGAAAAAGGCGAAAATGTTGGAGGTTTGCAAAAAGAGCCAACAAATAAAAAGCGCACAGGCAGCGTTATACGCTGGTTGCCCGACACCGAAGTTTTCACAGATATTAACGTACCTACTGAATATTTTGAACAAACTATCAAACGCCAAGCCATTGTAAATGCCGGCGTTACCTTTATTTTCACAAATGAAAGTGCCGAGGGTAAAACTACTAAAGAGTTTTTCTATGAAAAGGGAATTGAAGATTACGCCGAGGAAATTGCCGATTTGCAAAGCCTTACTCCGGTTCAATTTGTGCAAAGCACCGCAACAGGTAAAGATAGGGAAGATAGGCCCGAATACCGTGTAAAAATGAATGCTGCGTTTTGTTTTTCAAACAAGGCACAATTGCTTGAATACTATCATAATTCATCGTGGTTAGAGCACGGCGGAAGCCCTGAAAGGGCTGTTAAAACGGCATTTATCAACCAGATAGACACATTGCTTAAAAATAAAAACATGTATAAAAAAGGCGAGAGCAAAATTTCTTTTGCCGATGTACAAGATTGCTTAATTTTTATTTCAAGTTCGTTTTCAACGCAAACAAGCTATGAAAACCAAACAAAAAAGGCTATAACAAATAAATTTATTGCGCAAGCGATGACAGAATTTTTAAAGCATAGCTTAGAGGTTTATTTTTTAGAAAAACCCGAAGAGGCACAAAAAATTGCCGCACAAGTGCTTATAAATAAACAAAGCCGTGAAACTGCTGAAAAAGCAAGGCTTGGCGCAAAAAAAACACTTACGGCGCAAATTGATATTGCAAACCGTGTGCAAAAATTTGTAGATTGCCGTAGCAAAGATTTAACAAAACGTGAAATATATATAGTTGAGGGCGATTCAGCTTTGGGCGCAGTTAAAACAAGCCGAGATAGTGAATATCAGGCAATTATGCCTGTGCGTGGTAAAATTTTAAATTGCCTAAAAGCAGATTATTCGCGCATATTTAAAAGCGATATTATAACAGATTTAATAAAAGTTTTAGGCTGTGGGGTAGAGCTTGACGGCGGAAAAGGCAAAAAAGATTTAACAACGTTCGATTTAAGCAATTTGCGCTGGAATAAAATAATTATTTGCACAGATGCCGATTACGATGGATACCAAATACGAACATTAATTTTAACAATGCTTTATAGGCTTGTGCCCTCGCTTATACAGCAAGGTGTTGTTTATATTGCCGAGTCGCCCCTTTATCAAATAGAAAGCAAAGGAAACACATATTTTGCGTATACAGAAGTTGAAAAAACTGCGTTTATGGAAAAAATAGGCGAGAATAAATACACAATTCAACGTTCTAAAGGGCTTGGAGAAAACGACCCCGAAATGATGTGGCTAACCACAATGAACCCCGAAAGCAGGCGTTTAATTCAAGTTACGCCCGATAGTGCACAGCGCACAAGCGATGTGTTTGATTTGTTTTTGGGCGATAATTTGGCAGGCAGAAAAGATTATATTGCACAGCATGGGCATGAATATTTAAACGAGCTTGATGTGTCTTAAAGTATAATTTAATTGCTGTGTTAGTGTAACATAGTTAAACATCCTATTTTCATTAAAATTTAAAGCAAAAAACATATTAAAGTACAATTAACATATCTAAAACACAAATTCAGCAAAATTATACTATGAGATGAATGGTTATTATATAATTAAAAACACACGAGTAGGACGGTAGCTTAAATGGCAAAAAAACCAGTAAAACGCGCGCCTCTTCGCCCACAATTAGGCGAAAAAGTTGAAATAATTGATGCGGGCACCGTTGCGCAAACAAAAATTACACAAACATTAAAAGCCAACTATATGCCCTATGCCATGAGCGTAATTGTTTCGCGCGCATTGCCGGAGATAGATGGTTTTAAACCTGCGCACCGCAAAGTTTTATATACTATGCATACAATGGGCCTTTTAAAAAATGCAAGAACGAAATCGGCAAATATTGTTGGAAACACCATGCACTTAAACCCTCATGGCGACCAAGCAATTTACGAAACAATGGTGCGCCTAACAAGGGCTAATGAAAGTTTGCTTGTGCCGCTTGTTTCGGGCAAGGGTAACTTTGGTAAAAGCTACAGCCGTGATATGGCTTATGCCGCCTCACGCTATACCGAGGCAAAGTTAGAGCCTATTTGTGCGGAAATTTTTGGCGACATTGAAAAAAATACTGTTGATTTTGTTGATAATTACGATGCCAGCACAAAAGAACCAACGCTTTTGCCTGTAATGTTTCCAACAATTTTGTGCAACAATACTTTGGGTATTGCCGTTGCCATGGCTAGCAGTATTTGCTCGTTTAATTTGGCAGAACTTTGCCAAACAACAATTGCGCTTTTAAAAAACCCGGAGCATGATATTGCTTCAACGCTTCCCGCCCCGGATTTTGTTGGAGGCGGCTATATTTTACACAACGCAGATGAAATGCAAAATATCTACGATGAGGGCCGTGGCAGCGTTCGTGTTCGTGCACAGTATGAATATGTGCGCGAGGGAAATATGATAGAAATTACAAAAATACCCCCAACAACCACCATTGAAGCTATAATGGATAAAATAAGCGAGCTTGTTAAAAACGGTAAAGTTAAAGAAATAAACGACATGCGTGATGAAACCGATTTAAACGGCCTAAAGCTTACAATAGATTTAAAACGTGGGCAAGACCATGAAAAAATCATGCAAAAGCTGTTTAAATTTACGCCGCTTGAGGATAGTTTTTCGTGCAATTTCAATGTGCTAATAAACGGCATGCCGCGCGTTATGGGCGTTAGGGAAATATTAAAAGAATGGACGTTATTTCGTATTAATTGTGTGCGCCGCCGCACACAGCACGAGCTTTTAGGCAAGCAAAAGCGCCTGCATTTGTTGCAGGGCCTTGCCGCAATATTGCTTGACATAGATAAAGCAGTTAAAATTGTGCGAGAAACACATGAAGACAGCGAAGTTGTGCCCAATTTAATGATAGGCTTTGGCATTGATGAAACCCAGGCCGAATACGTTGCTGAAATAAAATTGCGCCATTTAAACCGTGAATATATTTTAAAGCGCACAAAAGAAATTGAAGATTTGCAAGAGGAAATTAAACGTCTTAGTGATATTTTAGCTAGCGAAGCAAAAATAAAACGAATTATAACAGATGAGCTTACAAGCATAATTAAACGTTACAGCCAGCCGCGAAAAAGCGAGATTTTATACGAGGATAATATGCCCGATTTTGAAGAGGAAATTGTGGCTATGCCCGATTACCCGGTTACTGTTTTTTATACAAAAGAGGGATATTTCAAAAAAATAACCCCGCAAAGCCTAAGAATGTCGGGAGAGCAAAAATTAAAAGAGGGCGATGTAATAACAAGGCAAGTTGAAACAAAAAATAACGCAGAGCTGCTATTTTTTACATCAAAAGCGCAAGTTTACAAATGCCGTGTAGGCGATTTTGAGGACGGAAAAGCCAGCGTTATGGGCGAATTTATTTGGGCACGCCTTGGAATGGAAGAGGGCGAAGTACCTCTTTACATGGCAATAACGGAAAATTACAAAGGATATATGTTTTTTGTGTTTAAGAATGGCAAGGCCGCAAAAGTATCGATGGAGAGCTATGCAACAAAGCAGAACCGCAAAAAGTTGCTAAAAGCATTTAGTGATAAAGAGCCGCTTGCCTACGCTGAATATTTGCAAGAAGAAAAAGAACTGGCAATAAAAACAAGCGCGGGCAGAATGTTAGTTATAAGCAGTGCGCAAATACCTATTAAAACAACAAAAAACACAGCGGGCGTTAAAACAATTAATTTGAAAAAGAACCAAAAAATTGATGAAATTTGCGATGCAACTGCACTTGGAATTGATAATTTACACAGATATAGGGTTAGAACATTACCGGCTATGGGCGCAATTATCAGAAATGAAGATATAGCCGAACAGTTGACATTTTAGCTATGATTATATCACTATTGAAACCTTATTAATTAAATGCTATAATTTTAAAAGATACTTATTATAGCATTTTTTGCGGACAGTTAGCTCAGCCGGTAGAGCATCTGCTTGACGTGCAGAGGGTCAGGGATTCGAGTTCCTTACTGTCCACCAATAAAAACAAACCTTTGAAATTCAAAGGTTTGTTTTTTTTGCACGTTTTTTGTATAAAATGCAATAATAAAGTGCCTCGTAATTAAGCGGGGCGCTAAATTAGAATGCTTTTTAATTATAACTTAAATCCACTTATTGTACTATGTACAATAAAATTAATAAATAGAAAATTAAACATATTATTTACACAATTATATTTAAAAGCCACTTTGTTTGTAAAATTTTATTTTTATGAAAATCTTAAGATATTACAAACCATTCATAATATTCTCTATTTATATTAATAATATATTCACATATAATAAACTTTGTAATTATGTGATTTATTTTAAATATAATCTTGGAGGAAAACATATGAACCGCTGTTTATCTTGCATGAATACCTATGAAGAAAACACAAATATATGCCCGTTTTGTGCATACGACCAAACAACCGCACCGCGTGAAGCTTATCATCTAAAGCCCGGTATTGTTTTACATGGGCGCTATATTGTTGGCAAAGTGCTTGGCTATGGCGGTTTTGGTGTAACTTATATAGGTTTTGATGCAAAACTTGAGCGCAAAGTTGCAATTAAAGAATTTTTACCAACAACGTTTGCAACGCGCCTGCCCGGCGATACGCATTTAACCGTTTACAACAACGGCAATGTGCCCCAACAATTTGGCACAGGTTTACAGCGCTTTGTTGAAGAGGCACAAACCTTAGCGCAATTTAACGGCGTACCCGGAATTGTTGATATTTACGATACATATTTAGGCAATAACACAGCCTATATTGTTATGCAATTTTTAAAAGGTAGCGATGTTAAAGGAATAATAACAAACCAAGGTGTAATGGAATATGAAATGGCACGCGACATTATTTTAAAAGTTTGCGACACTTTAACAGCCGTGCATGCTAAAAATATTATTCACAGAGATTTAAGCCCCGACAATATTTACGTTACAGATGAAGGTGATGTAAAATTGCTTGATTTTGGCGCCGCGCGTTATGAAAGCGCAGTTAATTCAAAAAGTTTATCTGTAATATTAAAAAGCGGCTATGCGCCTGAAGAACAATATAGAAGCAAGGGCGAGCAAGGCGCTTGGACAGACGTTTATGCGCTTGCGGCTACATTTTACAAAATGATAACAGGGCAAACCCCGCCAGATAGCATGGAACGTGCAATAAACGACGAAATTCAAGAGCCATCAAAACTTGGCGCAAAAATACCGCCAAGCGTTGAGAACGCCCTTTTAAATGCTCTGCACGTTCGCAAAAGCGACAGAACACAAACAGTGGCACAATTTAAAGAGCAGCTTTTAGCCGACGGCGTTCAGCGCATAAAAGTTAAGCCTAAAAAAGAGAGTACAAAGGCAAGCCTTGCGGCAAAAATAACAATTGGCATTTGTGCTGTGTTTTTGGTGGGCTTTGGCATATTTGCCGCAAGCGGCGGCTTTTCCGGAGAAGATGTAGACCCAATTGTTATAGGCGGCACACAGCTTGAAGATAATTTTGGCACAGCGGAAAAAGAGGGCTTTGCGGCCGTGCCTAATATTACCGGAATGACATATGATGACGCACTTTTGGCGGTTGAAGAATATGGTTTCACTATAAAAGCACAAGAAATTGAAACAAGTATGTATAATAATACTTCAAGGCAAAATTTACAAGTAACAGAACAGCATTTAAACCCGGGATACCAATTGGAAGAGGGCGGGGAAATTCCCGTTACAGTATTTATTTCGGAAATACAAGATGCCGTTGATAAAGGGATTATTGAAGACGTAACACAAATGGCTTCAAAAGATGCTATAAATTATGTAAATAAAATAACGAACGCCTATATAATTCATTATGCGTATTCTGATACAATTGCGGCAGGCGAGCCGATAGGTTTTGTAAAAGAGTATGACCGAGAGTATAACTCAGAAACCGAAGAATATGAGCAAGGCGAGCATAGAAACACTGTTTTCACACTAAGCGCAGGGCCTGTGCCATCAACTGAAAGCGGCACACAAATAGCGCACGGCTTTATGTATGGCAACAGTTATAGCGAGCCGGACCTTTACTATTGCGTAACAAATGGCAACGAAGATTTTTATGATGAATATTTGCGTGTTATGCAAGTTTCAAAAGACGGCGGCGCAACATGGCAACCTATTGGCTTTGAAGAAAACGGAAGCAGCCTAGGCACGCTTGAGCCGGGAGAGCACGCTTTAAATTTAAGCTATTTTTTCAACTTGTCTGATAAAAACTTCGCAGATGTTGAGCTTATGTTTAAATTAGAGCTAAGGCAAGCGCCGCAGGGCGAAGAATACTCCTATGGTGATGCTTCAACTTTATCTATAAGCGAGGCGGCAAGCGGCACTTTGATAGACAGCTTTACATTTGCAAACACTGTTACATACACTTTAGAGGAAATTGAGGGCGTTAGGGTAGACAGCGTTGAGAAACTATCATTAAAGCAAATGAACGATGAAATAGAACAGTTTGACATTTCCGGCGAAGACGAAATTAGAGAGCAAATTGTGAATTATAATGAATGGTCTAGCGATGAATTCTTTAAAATTACGGGTGAATTTCCTGTTGACGATAGCTATTCACACGAATATTATTATAGGCCAAAACCGCTTATGGATTACAGCATGCTTCAAAAAGGAGATGCAAGGCAGCTATACCTTTTGAACGATACTTCACTTAGAGAGGGCGATACAATTATTTTTAAAACAGCATATATTGTAACCAGCACATACGGCAGTTACGAAGACGGATTGGTGGGCTTTGCTATAGATCGTGAAAGTGAAATAGATGTTACAACAGACGAAAACGGAAATTTTCACATAACAAAAAAAGAACTTGAAATTACATATGTACAAGACGTAGAGTTTTCGCCCGAGGGTGCACCCGTAAGCGGGAATATAAGCAATGCGCCCTTTGAATTTGCTAATACAGTTTACAAATTAATGATGAGCGGCGGATACAGCATGATAGATTATTATAATGAGATGGCTACGCCTATTGAAGTGAGTTATCAAGACAATATTTTAAATGTTATATTTGAAGAAGACGGTGGGGCTATTGTTGAAATAACATTTGATTACATGGAGTATGACGATGAGAATGACGATGAAGCAACGAATTTCGCACAAGAGATTATTGCCGCCGGCATGGAAAACCCTGAAGATATTATGATGCTGTTCGATTTAGGCGTGCCGCTAACAGTTAATAATATAAATATATACGGAAATGGTGACTTTTTGTTCACTTTGCAAGAGATGTTTTATGCAGAGGACCCTATTCTTATAGAATTGCTTTATATGGTTGCGGCAAAAATAATGCCAATAGAAGAGGCCGCAGCCGCCTTTGAAGTAGATTTAAGCGATTACATAATAGAACAAGACGATGGTTTAAGAATTTTAACAAGTGAATATGATATATATGTAGACCTTCAAGGCGGCGGAGATTATATATATAATATGTCGATAAGCAATTATGCATAGGCAAAACCACTTTCATAAAAACTTAAAAGGAGAATTTTCATTATGCAAAGCAACGAAAATATGCAAAACAATACCTGCTTTAACTGTTTTAGCCAAACAGGCGGCTATGATGTATGCCCTTATTGCGGGCATGTTGCAGGAACGCCGAATGCGCCTGCCTATATGCTCCAACCCGGCATGCGTTTATGGGGGCGCTATTTAATAGGCACAATTTTGGGCATTGGCGGCTTTGGTATTACATACAAAGCTTTCGATACACGCCTTTCGAGCACTGTTGCCATAAAGGAATTTTTTCCTCAAAATCTAGCAAGTCGTATGCCCGGCGAAACAGAACTTACCCTTTTCACAGGCGAAACATTCAAAAACTATGAAATTCATAAACAGCGTTTTGTAGAAGAGGGAAAAAATCTTGCTAAATTCACGGGCGATGCCCACATTGTAAATGTGCTTGATAGCTTTGAAGATAACCGCACAGCATATATTGTAATGGAGTATTTAGACGGCTGTACTTTAAAAGAATATATGGCGCAATGTGGCGGAAGTATTGAAATTAACCGTGCAAGCGAAATCATGAAGGATTTGCTCGAGGGCTTAAAGTCTATACATTTAAAAGGCATTATTCACCGTGACATAAGCCCCGATAATATTCATATTTTAAATAATGGCAATGTTAAAATACTTGATTTTGGCGCCGCGCGTTTTGCCGCAAAAGAGGAATGGACACAGAGCGTTGTTGTAAAAAAAGGCTATGCGCCGCCGGAGCAATACCGCAATAATATGCGCCAAACCCCTGCTACAGATTTATATGCCGCAGGCGCAACATTTTACAAAATGTTAACGGGCAAAACGCCGGAAGAAAGCATAGAGCGCACCGAAAAAGACACATTACAGCGCCCCTCTAAACTAAAAGAGGCAATAGACGCACAAACGGATAAATTTATAATGAAAGCCGTTGCTTTAAAGCCGGAACTTCGCTTTAAAGACGCAAACGCTATGATACTTGCATTAAGCGGCGCAACAGGTTTTGATTACCCCGAAGAGGAACTTAAAAAAATTAAGCGCCGCCAAAGGGGCATTGTTGCCGTTGCAGTTTTAATGGTTTGCAGCGTGCTTGGCTTAATGGGTTACCGCATTGCGAACGGGCAAAGCGCCGTGCCGCAAATAATTACCCTTGGCGAAACTTTGGCAGATAAAGATATTAAGCCCGACACTATAACTTTATGGGTGGGTGAATATGAAAACGAAACGGGCGCATATACACAATTGGTTAGCGAATTTATGCTGGAATACCCCGAACATGAAGTTGTTCTTGAAGTTGTAGATTGGGAAGATATGAACCAAGTTGGCGAGGGCACTTTAGATATAGAACCCGATATTTTCTCAAGCTATATGTCTGAAGCGGCAGATTTAACGCCGCTTGTAAACGGCCTTAACCTAGATGATTACTATTTTACCGATTACTATGAATACAGAATTGAAAACGATAGGCCTATAGTAAATATGGATATAAGTTTTTACACAGAACACATAGTTGCGCCTGCGGATATTAAAAACGATGAAAATATTTTTGTGCCCGAGGCTATAACATCAATTGATGAATTTTTGAGATTTACAGACCAATTCTACGCTGAAAATTATTCTTATTATTATTTATGGGATGAGCTGCAAGCGGCAACTTTATTTTTGGATGAAATTATTAAATATAACAATGAAACAGAACTTTATGAATATAACCCCGAGCCGTGGGAAGATTTTATCAGAACTTATACTCAAAATAATTTATATAAAAGAATTGCGCAAGGTTTTAACGAGGGATATCTTCATAACCCCGCGTATACACCGCAAAAAGAATATCATGATTATTATTACTCTGTAGTAAGGTCGCAAAACTTCAACCAAAATCATGCATATTCCGAAATTGCCGCACAATCGCAAAACGGCATTATGATTATACCTTTAGCTAAAGAGGTTGAGGGTGAAACTATAATTTTGAGCAACACAAGCCATTATTTCTCTGTAAACAGCGCCTCAAGCGAAAACAAACAATATGTTGCTATGCTTTTACTTCACTTTATGCTTAGTGAAAAAGGGCAAAACATATTGTGTGTTCAACATGCCATAGATTTGCCGATAAACAAAGCCGCAATGCAGAAAAAAATTGAATATTCGCCCGAACTTGCAAGTTTATTGCCCTATTTAAACGGAGATTACGAGGATAACACCTATGATGTTTACAGGCTGGGCGATGCATTTGAACAAGATATGATGGCGTATATGGAACTTGATTATTACGATGACAATTTAGACCTTGACAATCTCAGCAATTCGCAAATGGATAGCCTTGTAGAGGGCATTGCAGACGAAGCGGTAAATTATTTACTAAATTACAATTTCGTTGATGAAGATTGGTAAAAAACAACAATAAAAGGGTGTTTTAAATGTTGAAAAAATTAAAACTTATACTAACGCTTACAATAGTTTTATGCCTTGTTCTCACAGGTTGTTCGGATGCATTAAACCTATTGGATACTCTTGAAAATTTCAGCGAGGAAAATACATCGCAAGGCTTCGATTTAGACAGTTTTCTTTCGCAAAACGAAGAAAATTACGACGAACAGCTTGAAGATGTTTTCATGCAAGACGAAGAATTTTACGAACTGCCCCCAACATATTACATGTGCTTAAATGATTATAACGGCAACACCTATGAAAGAAATGCCGCGCCCGCCGTGAACGTGATAAACGACAGCGCTTTCGAGGCTGATGTTTACACGCAAGATGGTTATAGCGAATTTTTGGGCGTTTACACCGCCATAACCTCTAAAGGTGAAATTTTAGTTGAAGCCGATACAGAAATTGGCACATATTATTTTGTTTACCGCCCGGATTTAAGCGCCCTTATAGCCGTTAGCGATTTTGGGCAAACCCCTGCCGGCTCGGTTTTTTACGATTATACAGTTATTGAAGAACTTGAAGAAAGCGGTGGTGGCAGCGGCTTTAGCATAACCGATAATTTTATCGGCGGAACAAACGGCGGCACAAATGGCGGCACAGGCACCAACAACGGCGGCACAGGCACAAACAACGGCGGTACAGGCACAACCAACAACGGCGGTACAAACAACGGCGGCACGCCCCCCGGCCTTGTTTCGCCAATTCCAAACGACAACGGCGCAAACTTAAACCATCAAGATCTTTATCTAGACCCAAAAAGCGTTATAAGCGAAGTTTATAAGGGCGATGAAAGCATTTATGTTACACCCATTATTTCAAGCATTCTAGCAGATTGGCGAGACGGCTATTTAATTGCCGAGGGCTCGTGGCTGTTCGATAACGGCTCTTACTATATTAACGGGCTTTACTGGAACGGAGAGGCTCAATTGCACGAGTTTATGGCAAGCATGGCTTTGCCAGATGAACAGCATATTTACGACGCCGCATTCGAGGCTTTTTCAAACAACCACCCCGAGGGGCTTGAGGGTTCATCTAATTTGTATCAAGATTCAGAAAACCATTTCGGCCACACAAGGGAGCGCTCACAAGAATATGTTTACTATGAGGGTTTAGACGGAACAGGCGTTTATACGGCCGCGCCCGTTATGCGTGAGTATGAGCTTAAACGAAATTTGGCAATAGGAAATGATGAAGGGCTTGAAAACGCCGCCGATTATGTGCAAAATAATCCGGAAGAAAATTTTGTTGTAATAGATCCATACCAAAATGCTGTTATGTTGCACTCAATGTACCATCCTTATCCGCATTTATCACACGAGGAAACCACTATTCTTGCCACAATAACAGACGAAGATGAATACGACAGAGGGCAAAATGATCCCATAGAATTAACATTTGTGGGCGTTACAATTTTAACCGATGGCTCAGGCGCAAGAATTATATACGACCAAGAATTTGAAATTACGCTTGTTAAAAATTCTTAGCTTTTAAAATTACGCTTGTTGTATGTAAATTAAAGCATAAAGTATGCGTTTTGTATAATTTTAATTAAAAGTTAAAGCCATAATATAAGGAGAATAATTATGAATCGTTGTTTATCCTGCATGAATAATTACGAGGGGCAAACTTTTATTTGCCCACATTGCGGTTATGAACAAAACACGCCGCCAAGAGAAGCTTATCACTTGATGCCGGGTACAATACTGCAAGGGCGCTATATAGTTGGCAAAGTTTTAGGCTATGGCGGTTTTGGCGTAACTTATATAGGTTTTGATGCAAAATTAGAACGCAAAATTGCTATCAAAGAATTTTTGCCAACAACTTTTGCCACACGCCTGCCCGGTGATACTCACTTAACCGTTTACAACAGCAACAATGCAAACGAGCAATTTGGCACAGGGTTAAACCGCTTTGTTGAAGAGGCGCAAACCCTGGCAAGCTTTAACGGCATACCCGGCGTTGTTGATATTTACGATACTTTTGCAACCAACAACACAGGTTATATTGTTATGCAGTATTTAAACGGAAGCGATGTTAAAGCCGTTTTAAATAGCCAAGGCGCAATGCCATACGAAATGGCAAAAGACATTATCATAAGCATTTGCGATACATTAATGCCTATTCACGCGCAAAATATTATCCATCGAGATATAAGCCCCGATAATATTTACATAACAAACAACGGCGAAATTAAACTTTTAGATTTTGGCGCGGCACGTTATGAAAGCGCAGTGAACTCTAAAAGCTTATCTGTAATATTAAAAAGCGGCTATGCGCCCGAAGAACAATACCGCAGCAAGGGCGAGCAAGGCCCGTGGACAGATGTTTACGCCCTAGCCGCCACATTTTACAAAATGCTAACAGGGCAAACCCCGCCCGATAGCATGGAGCGTGCCATAAAAGACGAAATTCAAGAACCAACACAATTTGGCGTTACAATGCCGCAAAGCGCACAAAATGCGCTAATGAATGCGCTGCATGTTAATAAAAGTGATAGAACAAAAAGCATTTACGAATTTAAAATGGCGCTTTTGAACGACGGCACACAGCGTGTTGTTGTTAAGCAAAAAAAACAAAGCAGTAAGGTTCCGCTTGGCGCAAAAATTACAATTGCGGTGTGTTCGGTTTTGCTTTTAGCGCTTGGTGCCTATGCAAGCATGGGCGGTTTTGAAAGCGATGCAGAGCCCGAAACCATTGTGGTTGGCGGCACACAACTAGAGGAAATTGAAGCGGCCGAAGATGAAAGCATTACAAATGTGCCCGATTTCACCGACATGAGCCTTGAAGATGCAACAGCCGCCGCAGAGGATTTAGGCCTTAGTATTGTGGTAGACAGAAAATTTATAACAGGCGATATTTTAGAGCAGGCAGTTATATTCGACCAAGAAATTGCGCCCGGCCAAACAGTGGACGACGGCACAATTATAAATGTGCTTTTGCATGTGGGCGATCCTATTAACGCCATGGCAAGAGGCGACATTGAAAATATCTACGGCCTTGAACCCACTGCGGCAGTGGAACTATTAGAAGATTACAAAAATGTTATGACAGCCGAAGATTATGAACGTGCCGACGGCCCAATGTTTAAAAAATATGAAAATCGAGAAGAAATATTTGGGGTTGACCCTTTTGCGGAGTATTATTTTGTGCCGCAATATATCGAAGTGCCCTCTAGCGCACAAGAAAAAGATAAGGCTATGGCGATTGTTTATGCGCCGCCCACAGCCGATAGGCCAAGCGGAACATATACTTTAACTGTTGGAACAGGCGTGCAAGATCACTCGTATGGCTCTATGGATGCAGTTGAAATATTTTTCGATGATAGCATGTATAAAATGATTATTTTAGAGGCGCAAGTAAACGGCAACGAACACAACGACGCCCTGTTTACATTCAACACTATGGTTTCGCAAGATGGTGGAAATACATTTGAAAGCATAGGGCAAATAGAAAGATATGCAAATACAAATTACCCTTCTATTTTTAATTTCGATTATTCAAACCCGGCGCTTTACAGCGAAGAATTAATTGGAAAAGAATTGATTTTTAAAGTTGAAAGAACCCTTGTTTCAACTGCTTTGCCGCTTGATAGCTACACCATACAAACGCCTATTGTAATTAACCCATATGTAAGCGAAATTACCGTAAGCGAAATAACACAGCTTAGCTTTGAAGAGGGGCAAAGCCAATATAACGCCGGCAATATAGGTTTTGTTTACGATAACGCATACGGAACAACAAACGCATATGCGCTTACAAAGCAAGAGTTTGAAGAATTTTACCAAACTTATAAAATTACAGGCAATTTCAGCGCCGGGGCTGCTTATAATGTTCAGCAGGCGTATACGGGCTTATTTGTAGAATGCAAAGTGCCCGGCGAATTATATTTTATGCTTGGAATAGACGGCGGCGGCATTACCGCTGTAGAGTTTGCAGATTCACAAGATACAATTACGCAAGAGGGCAATGTAATTAAGCTGAATTTACATAAACCGCATTTTGTAGATTAAAGTATTTATAATATGATATTGTGTTACTTAACCTATAAGTAAATACCAAACATTGCTTTATATTATTACTACAACCATGGATAAGTTCATTAACATATTCCCATAAAAAAGGAGAACCACCATGCAATACAGCCAAAACTCAACGCAAGGCGTGCAATACAATAATTGCTTTAACTGCTTTAGCAACATAGGAAATTACGATGTTTGCCCTTATTGCGGTTATATAAAAGGAACGCAAAATATGCCCGAATTTTCGCTTCAGCCAAGCACAAGGCTTTGGGGGCGCTATTTAATAGGCACTGTTTTAGGCGTTGGCGGTTTTGGCATAACATATAAAGCGTTCGACACTCGCCTTTCAAGCGTGGTGGCAATAAAAGAGTTTTTTCCGCAAAACCTTGCAAGCCGCATACCGGGTGAAAATTTAGTGCGCCTTTTTTCGGGCGAGGGCGAAAAAAACTATCAAATACACCGCCAACGTTTTATTGAAGAGGGCAAAAACCTTGCAAAATTCACGGGTGATGCAAATATTGTAAATGTTTATGATACATTTGAAGACAACAACACAGCCTATATTGTAATGGAATATTTAGACGGCGATACGCTTAAAAATTATATGCAGCAACAAGGCGGTGCGCTAGAGGCTAATTTTGCCAAAACAATATTACAAGGGCTTTTACAAGGCATAAAAACCGTGCATTTAAACGGCATAGTGCACCGCGATATTAGCCCCGATAATATTTATTTGTTAAAAGATGGCAGGGTTAAAATTTTAGATTTCGGTGCGGCACGCTTTGAGGCAAAAGAAGAATGGACACAAAGCGTTGTTGTAAAAAAAGGCTATGCGCCGCCCGAGCAATACCGCAATAATATGAAACAAACCGCGCTTATAGATTTATATGCCGCAGGCGCAACCTATTATAAAATGCTAACCGGCAAAACCCCCGATGAAAGCATTGAACGCTGGGTGAAAGACACCCTTGTGCGCCCCTCTAAACTAGCGGCGCAAATAGACGAGCAAACCGATAAATTTATAATGAAAAGCATGGCATTAAAGCCCGAAATACGCTTTAAAAACGCCGATGCAATGTTAAATGCATTAAACGGAACAATTAATTTCGATTACCCCGAGCACGAGCTTAAAAAAATTAAGCGTCGCCAATTCGCAGGCGTTTTTACCGCAATAATAATGTTAATTAGTGTGTTTGGCTTTGCCGCATGGGGCTTTTTGGGCGCAGATGCACCTCCGCCAACTGTTATAGAGCTTGATGAAACCTTAGCAGATATGCAAATTTCGCCAGACACCGTTGTTTTTGCAGTGCCCGAAGGGCAAAACAAAGCCGACGTTTACACAAAGCTTGCAAACGAATTTATGAAAATTAACCCCGAACACGAAATTGTTATTCAAAGTTTAAACATGCAAGGCGAAAATGAAAATGTCGACATGGCTTTAAGCGAAAACGCCTTTAGCGAAAACGCAGATTTATCTTTGCTTGTTAGTGGCCTTGATGGCAAGCTTTATTATAATATGGGCGAAGATATAAATTTAAACAACAATAACAGCAACGTTAAAACTATCCCAATAGGCTTCGAGCTATATGTTTGTGCCGTTCCTAATAAAATGGCAAACGATGATGCGTTTAACATTCCCGTTTCAATAAATTCCATGCAAGATTATTGGGCGCTCATAAATCAAACAGGTTTTCAAACGCTTGAAATATACGAATTTATAGAAATTGCCGAATTTTATTTACCAAAATTAATTGATGAAAACAATAGTTTCACACCGAACGATTGGCAAGATGATGTAATTGAATTTGCAAATTTCAACTATAAAGCCGGCTACTTTAATATTTTAAGCAACCCATATAGAACAGCAGTTTATGCAGACGAAGAATTGCCCGAACATTATTATAGCGGCAAAATTAGCTCGCTTTATGCAAATGGAGATACTTTTTCACAAATTGCCTCGGTTAATGGCGTGCTTTTACCATATATAAATGAAGATGAGAAAATAAGAGGCAACAGCAATTATTACAATATAAGCGTGAACGCAAACAGCGACGAAAACAAACAACTGCTTGCAATGCAATTTATACATTTTATGCTAAGCGAACAAGGGCAAGTAATTTTACATGTTCAAAATGATAACGCTTTGCCCTTAAATAAAACAGCTATGGAAAATATGTACGAAATTCACCCATATTTGCAAAGCTTAGATGGCTTTTTAGGGTATGTACGTGCCGAAAACAATATTAACACAGTGCAATATTTAAATGAAAACTTCTTAAAAGAACTTGAAAACACAAGCTATATTAACAATAACAACAAAGAGAGTGAATTTGAGATAAAAATGTTTGTTGTTGGCCCGGGAATGCACGGCCCACAAAGCAATTTAAACGAAAATTTTCAAAAGGAAGTTTTAGATTATTTTATGGCTTATTAATTTTTTTATGCCAAAATAATATGTAAAATCTTAAGATATTACAAATCAAACATAATCTAATCTATTTTTTAATGATAATTAATATAATATAATTGTGTTAATGAATTATGTTCTTGCAATTTATTCTTTTTTCAAATTATCTAATCGGGGTTTTTATTTATGACGAACTTTTGCCACAATTGCTTTGCACCTACTACAACAGAAAAATGCTCGGTGTGCGGTTATATTCCATTAAGCGATGCCGCCAGCATGGGCGCTGTTCTTAGCCCCGGCACAATTTTAAACAATAATTATATGTTAGGGCGCCTTTTGGGCGCAGGCGGTTTTGGCGTTACATATATTGCTAAAGATACCATAAGCGGCGCTAAAATAGCTATTAAAGAATATCTGCCCGCAGGTTTTGCAATGCGCCTTGGCGATGGACACAATGTTATGGCATCGGGCGAAGATAACAAGGAAATGTTTGCCCACGGCCTAAATGTTTTTAACCGCGAAGCGCAAACTTTAAAACTTTTTGCAGGCGCTAACAACATTGTGCAAGTTATAGATAGTTTTGATGCCAACGGAACATCTTATTTTGCAATGGAATATTTAGATGGCATAACGCTTGGTGGTTTAAAAAAAGCAAGCGGAGGCAAACTGAATATTGCAAATGCCGTTGAAATTTTACGTTTAACCGCAAGCGCGCTAACAAGTGTGCACTCGCAGGGTATGCTTCACCGTGATGTTAGCCCCGAAAATATAATTATAACTAAACAAGGCCAGTTGAAATTAATTGATTTTGGCGCAACAAGGTATTTTGTAAGCGAAAAAAGCCGCAGTTTATCGGTGGTTTTAAAGGCCGGGTTTGCGCCGCCCGAACAATACTCAAGCAAGGGCAACCAAGGCCCATGGACAGATTTATATGCACTTTGTGCAACATTTTATAATGTTGTTGTGGGAAAACGCCTTCCCGAAGCGCCTGAACGCCTTGCAGATGCCACAATTGAAAATTTGCGAATTTACGGCGTGCCCACGGATATTTCTATGGCAATAGAGCAAGGCCTTGCACTGGATTACAGAAAACGCCCGCAATCCATGAGTGAATTTTTGAATTTAATATCACAAAGCGGCAATATACAAAACGCACCGCAGCCACAACCGCAGCCACAACCGCAGCCGCAACCACAACCGCAACCGCAGCCGCAACCGCACCAACAGCAACAGGCGCAACAGCAACAACAACAGCAGGCGCAACAGCAACCACAACAGCAAGAAAAGCAACAGCAAAATTATAATGCGCAACAAATGCACTGGCAAGCAAATCAAAATGTTCAAAATAATCCGCAAGCTCAAAATGCTACCGTGGGGCTTCATTCGGCAAATTTAAATGTTTTAACTACCCCATTTTTAATGCGTGTACAAGGCGGAACAGGCGAGGATAAATGGCTTTTACCCAAAAATGTAATAATGAAAATAGGCCGCTCTTCCGAACATTGCAATGTGGTAATCGACAATAAAAATATAAGCAGAATTCATTGTGAATTGCGTTACGATGATAAACAAGGCATGTTTATTTTAACCGATGTATCATCAAATGGTACTTTTGTGAACGCAAACAGGCTTTTAAAAGGCGGCGAATATAAATTGTTGCCGGGCTCTAAATTCAGCATTGCTTTTAATGAATGTATGCTAGAGGTTGGATTATGTTAAAAATATTCAAACGAAAAAACAAAAAAGAAGTTTTGCCAAACTTAGTTGTTAAAGAAGATGGTGTTACGCAAAGCATAACAGAGCAAGATATTGTAGATTTGCTGTATCCCCAAGAGGAAATTTCAAGTAGCGAGCAAATTATTGAAACTTTTGCGCTTGAAACCGCGGCAACTTCGCACATAGGAACACGAAAATATCAACAAGATGCCTTTTATGTAAGCGCACCCACAAACGAGCAAAGCGCATACGGCGTTCTGTGCGACGGAATGGGCGGCATGGATAGCGGCGAACTTGCCAGCGGAGAAATTGTAAAGCATTATGCTCAAATTTTAAGCGATATAGATGAAAGCACCGAAATATCACAGCATCTTTTAAAATCAACGCATCTTGCAAATGATATTATGCATCAAATATTTGTATCGCAAGGCAAAGAGGCAGGCACAACGCTTGTTTGCGCTTATATTAAAGGCGACAAGCTTTACTGGGTTAGCGTTGGCGACAGCAGAATTTACCTTATACGCAACGGCGAAATTGCAAGGCTAACGAAAGACCATAACTATGCCCTGCAATTGCAAAAGCAAGTTGAAATTGGGCAAATTTCGCAAAATGCGGCAGACACAAACCCCCAAAAAGAAGCGCTTGTTAGCTATTTAGGCGCACCCACTTTAGAGATGATAGATTTATCTTATTCGCCTCTTTTGCTTGAAAAAAACGATGTTATTTTACTATGTAGCGATGGCGTTACAAAAAGTTTAAACGATGATAGCATTTTAAATATTTTGAAAGAGCCTTTAACTTTAAAAGAAAGCGTGCACCGCCTTGTTATTTCAGCGGTTGATGCGGGCTTTAATGCGCAAGACAATACAACGGCAATTTTAATGCGATATAACGTTAATAATTAATGTATTAAACGGTTTCGGCCGAATTAATAAATATTCTTAAAGGAGTTTTTTATATGAATTTAGTTAGGTGCGATAGTGGACATTTTTACGATAGTGAAAGCTTTGGTTCTTGCCCACACTGTTCGGGTGCTGCGGCAGGCAATAACAATTTAACTATGCCACTGCAACAAAGCGGAAACGATGAAGTTACGGTTGCTTTAACAACACCTCCGCCGCCACAAGGTGCGCCGGCACAAGTGCCGGTTTCAGGGCAATCGGGCGGTTCGTTGCAAGATGCCGTAAATGCGGCTGTTCAATCTTCACCTGCCCCTGTTATAGACGACGATAACAAAACTGTTGGTTTTTTCTCTTCCGCAATAGGCAAAGAGCCTGTTGTTGGCTGGCTTGTTTGCATTAAAGGCGAACATTTCGGCGAGGATTTCCGCCTAAAAAGCGGCAGAAACTTTATTGGCCGTTCATCAAATATGGACGTTTGCGTTACGAAAGACAACACCGTTAGCCGCGAGAGGCACGCAATTGTTGTTTACGAGCCAAAAGGCAATTTATTCTTAATGCAACCGGGCGATAGCAAAGAGCTTTGCTATTTGAACGACAGTGTAGTTTTAAGCCCTCAACCGCTTAAATCTCACGATAAATTGCTACTTGGCAAAACAGAGC
Source organism: uncultured Bacteroides sp. (assembly GCA_964369495.1). Lineage (GTDB taxonomy): Bacteria > Bacillota > Clostridia > Oscillospirales > Ruminococcaceae > Ruthenibacterium. The sequence goes on from CAYJGM010000002.1 coordinate 94,496, forward strand.
TTATGTTTGTTCCTTGCTGTGTAGATAGCTTTGTTTGGGAAACTGAAAATTAATTGCGAATATTTTAAAATATGTGTTAAATAATTTTTAAATTACGCATATAACAATTATTATTTTGGAGGATTATTATGGAAATTTTAACTAGTTTGATGAGCGGTTTACTCGCTTTAGGCGCAATAGCATATGTTGGCGGCGCGGTTATGGGTTTAGTTATTTTTGCCGCCGGTTGGGCATTTCAAGGCTTTACATATTTACACATAGGTAAAAAAGCAGGCCTTGAAAAAGATTGGATGCCCTTTGTTCCTTTCGCAAAAACAATTTACAAATTGAAAATTGTTGAAGAACAATGGTGGAAAATGTTCCTTTTAGAGGGATATGCAATTTACGGGACAATTTTATTTGTTTTAATTTTAGCAATAAGTGCTTTTCAATGGTTTACTTTTGCAATAATTGTTGTTGCAGTTTACCTTTTAGGTTGTTTTGCCTATAATGTATACTGGAGATACAAATTTTATGTTGCCTTTGATATAAAACCTCATATTGCACTAAGCGTTTTTGTTCCGGCACTTAATTTCTACCGCGATATTTTAGATATTCTTATAGCCTTTACAAACAATTATGATTTTGGCGGCGTTTCAGGCGCACATACAATCACCAGCTCTGCGCAAAACTTTGTAAATGTTCAAAACAACGCGCCTGCCGGCGGCGGTGCACCGGCACAACCAAAACCCGGCACAATAACAGGCCTTTCAGGCATGTATGCCGGCCAAAACTTGCCGCTTGCAGCAAACGAACCATTGCTTATTGGCCGCGATGGCACATGCCATTTGATTATCGACCGCAACGCAGATAAACTTAGCCGCAAACATTGCAGCGTTGTTTATAATGCGCAAACAGGCTCTTATATGGTTACAGATTATTCTTCTAACGGCACATATGTAGACGGCGGAAATCGCCTTGTTGCAAACATGGCAACACAGCTTCAAAAGGGAACAGTTATTGCACTTGGCAACAGGGAAAACACCTTTAGGCTTAATTGATATTCGCCGTAGGCTAATATCAAATGGCATGTGCATGGCACGCCGATTAGATAAAAGGATATGAATAACCGAAATGAAACGGAGGTTATTCATATTCGCCGTAGGCTAATATCAAATGGCATGTGCATGGCACGCCGATTAGATAAAAGGATATGAATAACCGAAACGGAGTAAAGATTATTTATATTTCACAGCGTTTTATTTTTGCTAATTCGAAATATATCATATGGGCGGATTTTATATCCGCCCGCATAATAAACAAAACATTTATAAAAACTATAAATGAACATGAAAAATTTTTGCATTTATTCAAACCAATTGAATGGAATTTTAACGTGTAAAATCACGCTAATTAATTATTAAAATGGTGGTGCTACGCACATGCCAATTAATCTCCATTCTGTATGGAGATTTTCAAAACTAT
>CAYJGM010000003.1:0-60164 GCA_964369495.1 uncultured Bacteroides sp.
GCAGCGGGAGGGGTTTTTGTGATAAAACTAAACGAACGATCGGCATAAACGGTTATAACAACCGGAATTAAATAGCCGATATCTTTTTGTGTGCGCTCATTAAATTCTTTTGTAAAAGAAACAATGTTTACACCATGTTGGCCAAGCGCCGGGCCTACAGGTGGTGCCGGTGTTGCTTTGCCGGCAGGAATTTGGAGCTTAATATACCCCGTTACCTTTTGAGCCATGAATTGTGCACCTCCAAAAAATTGTGGTTTATTGCGAAACGAGCCGTGTGCCCGCCTCTCCCACGAGCATGTTTTGCATGCTCTATCAACCCGCATAAGCGGTTTTGATTTAGGTTAATATTTTTGCATTACAACGGTTTAACATCTGCAAAACCGAGCTCTGCCGGTGTTTCGCGCCCAAACATAGACACCAGCACACCAACTGTTTTTGCCTCTTTATTAATAGATTCTACTACGCCGATAAAGCCTGCCATGGGCCCTTGTGTAATTTGAACATTAACGCCCACTTCATAATCCAGTTGCACTTCTTGTTTTTCAACGCCAAGCGCTTCTACTTCTTTATCTGAAAGCGGAATGGGTTTAGATGAGGCACCTACAAACCCTGTTACACCACGCGTATTGCGCACTATATACCAGCTTTCATCTGACATTACCATTTTAACCAGCACATAACCCGGGAATAATTTGCGCTCTACCTCGCGTTCTTTGCCGTCTTTTATTTCCGGCACCATCTCGGTAGGCACTTTAACATCACAAATTAAATCTGTTAAACGGCGGCTTTCCACCATTTTTTCCAAATCTTGCGATACTTTTTTTTCGTAACCCGAATAAGTGTGCACAACATACCATCTGGCAATTGTGTCTTTTTCCTCAGCCATGGTTTACCCTCGCTTTCTTATTTTGCGCTGTTAAACAGTTTGCAACAGCAAGCGAAGTATAAAGCCAAACAGAGTATCAAGCCCAAAAATAAACACTGCGGCAATTAAAACAACTGCCAAAACTATCAATGTGTTATTAATAATTTGTTTTTTGCTCGGCCATGCAACTTTTTTCATCTCGCTAACGATATCGCGAAAAAATTTACCGATTCTTTTAAAAGAGCCGGCCACACGAGAGAAAAAGCCCGGTTTCTTTTTACCTTGCTCTGCCATAAACTTCGTGCCCCTTTCTTATTTGGTTTCGCGGTGAGATGTGTGCTTTTTGCATTTAGGGCAGTATTTGTTCATCTCAAGCCTGTCAGGGTTGTTCTTCTTGTTTTTCATTGTGTTGTAATTGCGCATTTTGCAATCTTTGCATGCTAGAGTAATTTTAACTCTCATTCTTCGGCACCTCCATTGAAAAGTGGTTAACTACAAGCATTTTTAATATAAAAACGTTTGTATAAAAATAGCCTCCCTCACAGAGCAGGCAGTGCGAAAAACGCGCACAAAAAAATAGACCTGCAAAAGAGGTGAATTAATAATAACATATATAAAATAAATAGTCAAGATATTTTTATATATTGCTTTTATTTTTTTATACGATATGGTATTATAATGTGAAAAGTTTAATAGTATATATTAAACACTTGCTATCTTTTTTTATTTTCACATAAATTCTAAAGGTTAAATTCGCTTTGTTTTAAAAATTTGGGCAAGCTGTTTTTTTTTTGCAAGAATTATAACTTATATACATTTATATTAAGATTTACTCTTTGTTACTCATTTCTTTTTTTAAAACAATATAACAATTATGCGTATTTTAACAATAAAATGTATTTTTATTCTAATGTGACAAATAACCTTTGCATTTTTCTAATTTATATTATATAATTATATCGTATTATAAAGGGTGTGTAAATATGGTTAAAAAAAATATTGCTGTTTTGTTCGGTGGTGCTTCAAACGAACACGAAATTTCATGTTTAAGCGCTTTTAGCGTTATTAATGGTATAGATGAAAAAAATTATAATATTCACAAGATTGGAATTACAAAAAAAGGCGAATGGTTTTTGTTTCATGGGCAAGTGCAAAATGTAAAAGACGGCTCTTGGGTTAAAGGCCCGTGCACCCCTTGTGCATTTGCCCCGGGGCGTAATTTTAATGGTTTAACCCTTTTCGAAAGTGATACTTTTAAAGTTTTACCCATAGATGTAATCATTCCAATTCTTCACGGTAAAAATGCGGAAGATGGAACAATTCAAGGTTTGCTTGAACTTTGCAATATTCCCTATGTTGGGTGCGATACGCTTTCAAGCGCAATTTGCATGGATAAAATTATTGCCAACTGTGTTATGAGCGCAAATGATATTCCCCACTGCAAATGGGATTATATGCTAAAAAGCGAAATGGAAAATTTTGATGAAATTGAAAAACGTGTTAGTGAAAAATTATCTTATCCTATTTTTGTTAAACCCTCGGCTTCGGGCAGCAGCGTTGGAATAAGCAAAGCAACAGATAAACAAAGCCTTAAAAAAGCAGTTGAACTTGCCTTGCAGCACGACGATAGAATTTTATTTGAAGAGTTCATTAACGGGCAAGAAGTTGAATGTGCGGTTATTGGCAACGATGATGTAAAAAGCACCTTGCCCGGCGAAATATTGGCAAGCAAAGAATTCTACGACTATGAGGATAAATATTTAAGTGGCCAAAGCAAAACGGCTATTCCCGCAAATTTAAACAATGAAAAACTTAACGAAATTAAACTTCTTGCCGAGAAGGCTTACAAGGCACTTGCTTGTAAAGGCCTTTCACGTGTTGATTTTTTTGTTGAAAAAAACACAGGCAAAGTTTACTTAAACGAAATTAACACCATGCCCGGCTTTACAAACATTAGCATGTACCCAAAAATGATGATTAACAGCGGATATACTTTTTCTTCCCTGTTTGATGCCTTAATTAAGCTAGCTGTTCAAAGGCATGAGGCGGTGAAATCTAATGATTAGTGAAAATTCGCCCATAGGCATTTTTGATTCAGGGCTTGGCGGGCTAACGGCTGTAAAAGAGTTAAGAAAGCTGTTGCCGCACGAAGATATTATTTATTTTGGCGATACCGGCAGGGTTCCCTATGGAACAAGAGGTAAAAATACAATTGTTCAGTATGCAAAACAAGACATTGCATTTTTGTTAAGCCAAAATGTAAAATGCATTATCGCCGCATGTGGCACAGTTAGCAGCATTTTGCAAAGCAGTTTTACAAACACCTTGCCCGTTCCTTATATGGGCGTTGTACAAAGCGCAAGTTTTGCTGCTGTTCAAGCAAGCAAAACCGGAAAAATTGGCATAATAGGCACTACCGCAACCATAAAAAGCGGTTCATATAATAATGAAATCAGCAAATTATTACCCACCGCAAGTATTTTTTCAAAAGCGTGCCCTTTATTTGTGCCGCTTGTAGAAAACGGCTATTTTCAAAGAGATAACCAAGTTACAAGGCTTGTTGCGCAAGATTATTTAAACAGTTTTATTCCACACAATATCGATACATTAATTTTAGGTTGCACGCATTACCCTTTAATTGCGCCAATTATAGCAGATATTATGGGCAACAATGTAACATTGATAGATCCGGGAAAAGAAACATCTTTAACCGCAAAACAAACGCTATTAAACAGCAATATGTTGAAAAATAAGCACAACACAAAAAAAGGTAACGTTACATATTACGTTAGTGATGATGCCAAGAGCTTTGAAGAGCTTTCAACTTGTTTTTTAGGCGAAAATATTGGAGGCAACGTTATACAAATAAGCGTTGATAATTTATGAAAATCAAAGCTAAAATAAAGGAGAATGTGCTTTTAATGCAAGACGATTATTTAATCACCATACTAGGCACAATGGAGCAAGGTGACGAAAGCGACAGCATTGAGCTAACAACACGCGGCGATTACTCATTTAAAAATAATAAGTATTATATAACTTACGAAGAAAGTTCTGCTACCGGTTTTTTGGGTTGCACAACAACCGTTAAAGTTGAGGGCAACAACAAAGTTAGCATGCTTCGTTTTGGCGCAAGGCCAAGCCAACTTATTATTGAAAAAGGCCGCAGGCATGTTGCCCATTACGACACAGGCGAGGGCTCGCTTAGTTTGGGTGTTGCCGCAGATGAAATTATATCAGAATTAAAAGACGACGGCGGCACTGTTCGCTTTAGTTATATGCTTGATATGAATTCTGAGGCAATAAGCCGCAACATAGTTGAAATTACGGTTAAGCCCAGAAAAAATTAAATTAACGGAGATAATAAATGCAAGAAAACCACAAATTTTACAATGCTTATGAAAACGCCATTAACAAGGCAAAAGCACTGCTTGTTAAAGTTGCGCAAAACGCAATGGCAAATAACATGCTTAAACCATGCGCATTACCGGATTTCGTTGTTGAAATGCCGGCGGATATTTCCAATGGCGATTTAGCATCTAACATAGCTTTGGTAAGCGCTAAAACTTTTGGCATGCCACCAAGAAAAATTGCCGAAATTTTATGCAGTGAAATTGCAAATGAAAAAGACGACATTTTTGAAAAAATAGAAATAGCAGGCCCGGGTTTTATTAATTTTTATTTTTCACTTAACTTTTTTTTAAACAATTTATGTGCCGTATTAAGCCAAAAAGAAAACTTTGGCAAAACCGATTTTGGCAAAAACGCAAAAATTAATATAGAATTTGTTAGCGCTAACCCAACAGGCCCAATGCATTTGGGCAATGCTAGGGGTGGCGCTTTAGGCGATTGCCTTGCATCTTGTTTAAATTCGGCAGGCTACGACGTTACGCGCGAATTTTACATTAATGATGCCGGAAACCAAATTAATAAATTTGGCAAAAGCTTAGCTGCAAGATATTTGCAAATTTACAAAGGCGATGAAATTGTTTTTCCTGAAGATGGCTATCAAGGTGAAGATATTAAAACTTTAGCAATTGAATTTTCAAAAATACAAGGTGATAAATTTGTAAATTTACCTATAGATGAATTGCAAAATGAAATTGTCAATTTTGCACTACCAAAAAATATTGATGCCATTAAAGAAGATTTGCAAAAATACAATATAAATTACGATGTTTGGTTTAATGAAAGCAAACTTCACGATAGCGGTGCAGTAAGCGAAATTATCCAAAAACTTAAAGACCGTGGCGTGTGCTATGAAAAAGACGGCGCTGTTTGGTACCGTGCAAGCGAATTTAGCGAAAAATACGGTGCCAACAAAATGGCACGCAAAGGCCAAGACGGCGAAATTACAAACGAGGAAAAAGACGAAGTTTTAGTTCGCGCAAACGGCATACCAACCTATTTTGCTGCCGACATAGCTTATCATTATAATAAATTTGCACAACGTGGCTTTGATGTTTGTATTGATGTTTGGGGTGCAGACCACCACGGACATGTTTCGCGCCTTAAAGGTGCAATGGACGCAATTGGCCTTGATGGTGAAAAACTGCATATTGTTTTAAACCAATTTGTGCGCCTTTTACAAAACGGCGAGCCTGTTAGAATGTCTAAACGCACAGGTAAAGCTATTACGCTTAGCACATTACTTGATGAAGTGCCTATAGATAGTGCGCGTTTCTTTTTTAACATGCGCGAGGCCGGCAGCACAATTGATTTCGATTTAGACCTTGCCGCTAAAGAAGACAGCGAAAACCCTGTTTATTACGTACAATATGCACATGCCAGAATATGTAGCATTCTTAAAAAACTTAGCGAAGAAAACATTAATTGCGATTTTTCAAACATAACCTCAAACAATTTAACGCCTCTTAGCGATGAAAACGAAATTGCGCTTATGCGTACTATTGCGCTTTTCCCTTATGAAATTATGATGGCCGCAAAAAATTACGAGCCCGCAAGGCTTACAAAATACTCGACGCTTTTGGCAACACAATTTCATAAATTTTATAATAGTTGCCGTGTGCGTGATGCGAAGGATGATTTAAGAAATGCACGTATTATTCTTTGCAAATGCACGCAAATTGTGCTTAATAATTCACTTAGCATGTTAAAAGTTAGTGTACCTGAAAATATGTAGGCAAAACGCAAGTTTATTGTAAACGTTTGTGAATTTGTTGTAGTCTTTCGTTGCTATATAATACACATCATTTCACTTAAAAAACAAATTCATACCTGAATAATAAATCGGCTTTATATTTTTATTTTTAGCTTGGCAAAAAACTTTATATTATTTTGGCAAATTAAAACTAACAACATTTAAATTAATAGGAGGCTTAAATGGGCGTATCTACTTTTATATTATTATCAACTACATTTTTTATACATTCAAGCCTTTGCATGTTATTAGCACGCCGTATTGTAATAAAAGAACGCTTTTCACAAATAATTAAGGTTCTAATTTGTTTTGGAAATGCAATTTTATGCCCTGCTGTTATTTCTTTATTTGGTATGGATAACACAAACGCTTATATTATTTTATCAATTGTTATAACATTAGAAATATTATTTTTATTTAAAGATAAAATACTTGCATTATTTGCAATATCGTCCGGCATTTTAATACACTTTTTCACTCTTCGTTCAATAGTTTTAGGAATACACTCATTAATTTCAAACACAACTATGGCCGATATTTTAAACAACTACGACGTATTGCTTGCTAACACTTTTGTTGTTTTTTGTGTACATATTGTTGTATTAATTTTATTTATTACCTTAATTCCACCGCCTGCTGTTAAAGAAATAATTGCTAATAAAACATTCTTAAGTTTTATTTCTTTTTTAATGATTGCCATTTGCTTGTTTTTAATATACAACGCAAAAATATTTAGAATTGATTCATCATTAATTGAGCTTTCTATACAACAAATTATTTTACCGCCTTTGCTTATGGGCATATTTTATATTATGCTTTTATTTATGATACGCCTTGTTATGCTTGATAAATATAAAAAGCTTATTCAAGAACTTGAAAACAAAATAGATTCATCAAAAATTTTTGCCGATGCGCTGTTTAATTTAGCCTCTATTGTAATTGAAATTAACTGCACAAAATCTAAAGTTACAAAAATTATTATAAACTCTATGGAAATACCCGCATCTAAAAATGAAGCTATCGGCAAATACATGGACGGCGGCATAGAAAAAATAATACACCCGGATAGCTACGACATTATTAATGTAATTGCACCGGAAAGCATTATAAACAACTTTAATAAAGGAATTTTTGAACAAAGCTTTGAATACCGTGCATATGAAATTAGCGCAAATAATAATTCACATAATATTGAAATTAATTCAACCGAATATATATGGTATAAAATTAATATCATAAGCAAACAAGACCCAAACACAGGCGATATAATTTCAATTTATGCAATTGATGATATTAACGATGACAAAAAAGCTGAACTTGCACTTCTTGAAAAAAGCGAAAAAGACCAGCTAACAAGCGCATATAATAAAGAGGCTATAAAAAACCTTATCGGTGATTATTTAACGCAAAACAAACATGGTGTGTTTTTTATTTTCGATATTGATAATTTTAAAAGCATTAACGATACCATGGGCCATTCTTATGGCGATAACGTTCTTTGCGAAATATATGAAAGCATACGGCCACTTTTTAGAACAAGCGATTATATCGGGCGCTTTGGCGGCGATGAATTTGTTGCTTTCTTTAAAGGTAAAACCACAATAAAAGATATTGAAGCTTTGGCAATGCGTATTTGTAACACCGTTCGCAAGGTGTATAAATTAAACGATGATGATGTTCCTATATCCTCTTCAATAGGCATAGCAATTGCCCCTCTTCACGGAACAAATTATACTAGCCTTTTTGAGGCTGCCGATATTGCGCTTTATCAATCAAAAAACAAAGGAAAAGATACTTTTACAATTTATAATAAAAATACATAGCCTTACGCTACAAAAATGTGCGCTTTCAAGAAATAGTAACCAACTTGAAAGTGCACATTTTTGCATGTTGGCGTAATGATGCTTTGCAAACATAACCAAAAAACGCATTTTATTCAAAGCATATAGCTGATAGAGATTAATTCGAACCCGCCTATTATGGCAAATTTTATCTTTATTATTCTATTTAAACAATACAATTTTTAACAGTTGACAAACTTCACCTTTATGGTATAATATAAACACAACGCATACCACCCCTCATGGGAGGGGTTATTGATTTAAGTGTTTTGACAAAATAACAACAAAGGAAACGGCTATGGATAAAACTTATTATAATGTTAGCGGAATGACTTGCTCTGCATGTAGCGCACATGTAGAAAAAGCAGTTAAAGCCGTAAACGGCGTAACAGATGTACAAGTTAATTTGCTTACTAACAGCATGGTTATTAACGGAACAGCGCAAAATGAAGATATTGTAAATGCCGTGCAAAAAGCAGGCTACGGCGCGGCGCCAAAAAATGCTTTAAGTAAAAACAAAAACAAGCAAAATGCGCAAAAAGAACGTGAAACGCAATTACAAAACGAAAATAAGAAAATGCAAATAAGGCTTTTTGTTTCCCTTGGGCTTTTAGTGCCTTTAATGTATGTTTCAATGGGGCATATGGTTAATTTACCGTTGCCATCTTTTTTACACGGAACACAAAATGCCGTTAGCTTTGCAATGGTTCAATTTTTGCTAACTTTGCCTATTGTTTATGTAAACCGCGTTTATTACGAGCGTGGTTTTAAAGCGCTTTTAAACAAAAGCCCTAATATGGATAGCCTTGTTGCAATTGGCAGTTTTGCCGCTTTGATATACGGCATTTTTGCAATAATGCGAATAGGCACAGGCCTTGGAACGGGTAATATTGAACTTGTACATCAATATAGCGCAGATTTATATTTTGAATCTGCTGCAATGATTTTAGCGCTTATAACTTTGGGTAAATACTGGGAAGAAAAAAGCAAAAGAAAAACAAACAGCGCAATAACAAAACTACTGGAACTTGCACCGCAAATTGCAACAATACAGCGCAATGATAAAGAAATAACAGTGGATATTGATGAAGTTGCTCCCGGTGATATTGTTATTTTGCGCCCCGGGCAAGGCGTTCCTGTTGACGGCATTATAACCGAGGGGTATTCCTCGCTTCAAGAGGCAATGCTTACCGGCGAAAGCTTGCCTAAAGAAAAAACTGTGGGCGATAATATAATGGCCGGCAGTATAAACGAAAACGGTTTTATTAAATATAAAGCTACAAAAACAGGCGAAAATACCACCGTTGCTCAAATTATTCGCCTTGTTGAAGAAGCAAGTGCAGGCAAGGCACCAATCTCTAAAACAGCCGATAAAATAAGCGCTGTTTTTGTTCCAACTGTAATTGTAATTGCAATTATAAGCGCAGTTGTTTGGCTTTTACTTGGCATGGGTGCAGAATTTGCGCTTTCAAGCGCAATAGCGGTGCTTGTTATATCTTGCCCGTGTGCTTTAGGGCTTGCAACGCCTGTTGCAATAATGGTAGGCACCGGTAAAGGTGCACAGCATGGCATACTTATAAAATCCGGCGAAGCACTTGAAAGCGCACATAGCGTAACACATGTTGTGCTTGATAAAACAGGCACTGTTACAAAAGGTAAACCCGTTGTTACCGATGTTTACTCGGTAGATGAAAACGATAAGTCATGGCTCCAATGGGCATATGGCTTAGAAAAAGCAAGCGAACACCCACTTGCAAGCGCAATTGTAAATTACTCAATCGAAAACAGTATTAATGAAAAACCGGTTGAAAATATGAACGCTATTTTTGGCAAAGGCGTTGTTGCAACACTGGGTGAAAAAACAGTAATTAGCGGAAATGAAGCATTGCTTTTGCAATATAATATTGCATTGCCAAATGATATTAAACAGCGTTCAGATAATTTTGCAAGCAATGCAAAAACACCAATTTATTTTGCGATAAACGGGCAAGTTTGCGGAATTATTGCCGTTGCCGACATATTAAAAGACGATGCAAAAGACGAAATTCAAAGCCTTAAAAACATGGGGCTTAACATAACCCTTCTAACGGGAGATAATGAAAAAACAGCAAAAGCAATAGCAAATAGCCTTGGCATTGAAAATGTTATTTCGGGCGTTTTGCCGCATGAAAAAGAAAATGAAATAGCAAAACTTAAAAACAAAGGCGAAATTGTTGCAATGGTTGGCGATGGCACAAACGACGCCCCGGCACTTGCAAGCGCACATGTTGGCATTGCAATTGGCGCAGGTACCGACATCGCAATTGAAAGCGCAGACATTGTGCTTATGAAGAACAGCATAAGTGATGTAAAAACTGCTCTTTCGCTTTCAAAAGCAGTTATAATAAATATTAAACAAAACTTGTTTTGGGCATTTTTCTATAATATAATAGGTATACCCATAGCGGCAGGCGTTTTATATTTACCTTTCGGGCTTAGGCTCTCGCCTATGCTTGGTGCCGCCGCAATGAGTTTATCCAGCATCTTCGTTGTAACAAATGCGCTTAGGCTTAGAAAGTTCAAAGCACAAACCGCAAAGGAACAAAAAGCTATAACAATAAATCAAACAAAACAAAGGGAGATACTTATGAATAATTTTACTTTATCCATCAACGGAATGATGTGTGAGCATTGCTCTTCACATGTTAAAAAAGCGCTTGAAGCCATTGAGGGCGTTAAAGCAGAAGTAAATTTAGCAGAAAATAAGGCTATTTGTACAAGTGATGCACAGCTTAACAAAGAAGAACTTATAAAAGCAGTTGAGCAAGCCGGCTATACCGCAACAGAGTTGTAAAGAGGGTGAATAAATGCAAGCAGATAAACAAATTATAACCACTTTATTAAAAACCGCAAAAGGCCAAATTGATGGCATTTTAAACATGATAGAACAAGATAGATATTGCATTGATATTTCAAACCAATTGTTAGCAACGCAAAGCATTATAAAAAAAACCAACAAAGAGGTATTAAAAGCGCATATAAAAACATGCGTGGCAGATGCGGTTAAAAATAACAACAGCGAAATTATTGATGAAGTTTTTACGATTATGGATAAATTATGAGTAGCTTTAAAAAGAATTATATTAACAAACACAAAGGTAGTATTGCAGCTTTTTTACTGTCTTTTATCGTTGCTGTTTTTGTTTTTATTTATCACAGCAATCCCCTGTTTGCAGAATTTATTGTAAAACATGTTTCAAACCCCATTAAAAAAATTGTTGGAAGTTTTACGGGAATGTTAAGTTTTTCGCTTGCGGAATGGGTATGGGTGTTTTTTATATTATTTATCATTGCGTTTATAGCTTTTTGTGTGCGCAAAGTTATTAAAACACAAAAAGGCGCAAAGCTTTCGGTGCTTTTCGGCAAAATATTAAATTTTTCTACAATATTATTAATCGTATATACCTTTGCCGTTTTGGGTTTTAGCGTTAATTATTACATTGTAAGCCCTGTTGATTTAATGGGCGTAAAGGCAGGCGAAATAAGTGTTGAAGAATTAGAGCAGACAACGCTTTTATTTATAGATAAAATAAACGATGTTGCAAACGAAGTAGAAAGAGACGAAAACGGTGTTTTTAACAAAAGCGCCGAGGAAATTTTTGCCGAAAGTGCAGATGTTTACAATAATCTACAACAAGAATACCCTGTTTTGGAGTGGCCGCAAGCTAATGCAAAACCAATGCTTTTTTCTAAGCTTATGAGCGAAATGAATTACACAGGCTTTTATTTTTCATTCACAAGCGAGGCAAATGTAAATAAAGAGCAACCACGTTGTTATTTGCCCTCTACCATCGCGCACGAATTAACGCATTTACGCGGCGTTGCGCCCGAACAAGACACAAATTTTTTAACTGTTCTAGTATGTGAAAAAAGTGGCAATATAAGCTATGAATACTCCGGCTATTTGCTTGCATACACACATTTGGCAAACGCGCTTTACTCTGCCGATAAGCAAAAATGGGAAAGCGCATACGAAACCTTAAACGAGTATGTAAAAATAGATTTAAAGCACAGCAATGAATATTGGGCACAATTTGAAGACACTGCCGCCTCGCAAATTGCCGATGTTGTTTATGAAACTTATCTGCAAAGCAACGGCCAAGAAGACGGCCTAAAAAGCTATGGCAGGGTTGTTGATTTGCTTGTGGATTATTACTTATATTAACATAATAATAGCTATTACAAACCAATTTTTATAAATTGTATGCCAATTTTAAAATTTATATTATTTAATATTAAAAACATATTGTTTTTTGTTATATATTTGCGGTATACTGTAATTAATATTATTCGGCGCCGTTGCCGTTCACATTTAATATGAAAGGGTTGGTTGTGTTTGAAACGTAATGAGTATATCTCTTGGGACGAATATTTTATGGGGGTTGCGCTTTTAAGCGCACAGCGAAGTAAAGATAACAGCTCGCAAGTTGGCGCATGTATAGTTAGCCGTGAAAACAAGATTTTATCTATGGGATACAACGGCATGCCAACGGGCTGTTTCGATGACGAAATGCCTTGGGAACGTGAGGGCGAAAGCGAATTACAAACAAAATACCCTTATGTTTGCCACGCTGAATTAAATGCAATTTTAAATAACCCATCTGGTTCTTTAGTGGGTTCTCGAATATACACAACGCTATTTCCTTGTAACGAATGTGCAAAGGCAATTATTCAAAGCGGCGTTACAAAAGTTATTTACTACGACAATAAATACGAGAATACCCTTGCCGTTAAAGCAAGCAAAAGAATGTTCGATATGGTTGGAATAACTTATGTTGCATACAAAAAAACTAAAAGAGAATTACTTATTAATTTATAGGAAAAATATATATGAAAAAAATAGAAAGTTTCACAATAGATCACACAAAATTACTTCCCGGCCTTTATGTATCACGCCGTGATGCAAAAGAAAACTGCGATGTTACAACATTTGATATAAGAGTAACAAAACCAAATATAGAACCGGCAATGGATGTGCCCGCAATGCACACTATGGAACATTTAGGCGCAACATTTTTACGCAACTCGAATAAAAGCAATGAGATAATTTACTTTGGCCCAATGGGTTGCCGCACAGGTTTTTACCTTGTTATGTTTGGTAAATTAAACCCGCAAGATGTTAAAGAACTTGTTGTAAGCACGTTTGATTTTATTAAAAATTACGAGGGCGATATCCCCGGTGCAAGCGCTGTTGAGTGTGGTAATTATGTTGACCAAAATTTAACAGTTGCAAAATTTTATGCAGATAAATATTTGAAGTCATTAGAGGAATATAAAAGTTATGTTTATGTTTAGCTAATATCGACATTATATAATTATTTTTAACATTTTTTTGCGCATTTAAAAAGCGATGTGAAATTCACATCGCTTTTTTGTTTTGCATAATTTTAATTATTGCAATAAAACTATCATTTTAATGTATAACTGAACCAATTTAAAAATTCGCGCAATAAGGTTTTTTATTGGTTTAAATATAAAATGTTTTATTTTGATGGTGGGAAATACGGACGAAGCACATTTGCAACCCCACTAAGCGGCATTGTTTGAAGTGTTATGTTTCCCGGCCCTGTAACAACTGTATTAAAAAGGCCCTCGCCGCCTAACAGTAAGTTTTTCGCACCTTTAACCATTTGTATATCCATTGTGCACGTGGCAGACATCATTGCCAAATTGCCTGTATCAACTATCATGCTTTGGCCGGGTGCCAGCGTATAATCAACCGCAGAGCCGTCAATTTCAACGAACGCTACGCCGTTTCCGCTAAGCTTTTGCATAATAAAGCCCTCGCCGCCAAATAACCCGCTACCAATTTTTTTATTGAAGAACATGGAAAGTTCAACGCCTTGTGTACATGCCAAAAATGCCGATTTTTGCACTATCAATTCTTTTCCGGGTTCTATATTATATGCCCTTATTTCGCCCGGGAACGAAGAAGCAAATGCAATTTCCGATGGCCCTTGAGCTGTGTAAATGTTTTGGAACATGCTATCGCCCGACGCAAGCCTTCCAAGCATTTTACCAAAGCCGCCGCCTTTGGTTTCCATTGTAATGTTCGGTGTCATCCAACTCATAGAGCCACGCTCTGTAATAAGTTGTTCGCCCCCATTTAACTTGCAAATTACAACCGGTAAATTATTTCCCACTATACTATATTCCATAATTGCCTCCTATTTTTTTTATTATTATACTATATTTCATTATTTTTTTCAATTATTTTATAAAAACGCTTGACAAAAATAATTTACAGGTGTATTATTGTATTAGTTCGATAATACAATAATACACTAAATTGTGAACAGCATAGCACTTTACAATTTTTAAAGGAGGTATCCCATTGTCTTGGCAATTCACAAACGATAAATCTATTTTTTTGCAAATTGTAGATATTATTAAACTTGATATTATAAAGGGCAAATACAATGCCGGGCAAAAATTGCCCACAGTGCGTGATATGGCAATTGAGGCAGGTGTAAACCCAAACACCATGCAACGTGCCTTTGCGCTTATTGAGCAAGAGGGTTTAATTTACACAAAACGCGGCGACGGCCGCTATGTAAACGAAAACAACAACGCTTTAAAAACACATGCAAGCTTGCATTTACAAAACACAATTAAAAACACACTTGATAATTTATTGGCATCGGGTTTTACCAAAAAGCAGATATTAAGTGAAGTAAACTTATATTTACAGGGGGAAAAATAATGCAAAATTTAATAAAATGCGAAAATTTAAGCAAAGAATATTTTGGCACAAATGCATTGCAAAACGTTAATTTAGAAATACAAAGCGGCAAAATTATTGGGCTTTTAGGGCCAAACGGAAGCGGAAAAACAACGCTTATTAAAATATTAAACGGGCTTTTAGTTCAAAGCGGCGGCACTGTGCAAATTGCCGGGCATGATATAGGTGTGCAAAGCAAACAAATTACATCATATTTGCCCGATAAAACATTTTTAAACCCGGAAAATAAAGTTAAGCATTGCATAGATTTATACAGCGATTTTTACGATAATTTCAGCAAAAGCACCGCAGAACAAATGTTTCAAAGCTTAAATATTAATTTAAACGACAAAATAAAAAAACTATCAAAAGGCAACCGTGAAAAAGTTGCGCTTGTGCTTGTTATGAGCCGAAAGGCGGATTTATACCTTCTTGATGAACCCATAGCAGGGGTAGACCCCGCCGCAAGGGATTTTATACTTCGCACCATATTAACAAATTACAACGAAAATGCAAGCATAATTATAAGCACACATTTAATTAGCGATATAGAAGCAATTTTAAGTGATGTTATATTTTTAAAAGAGGGTAAAGTTGTGCTTTTTGATAATGCCGACGATGTGCGTGAACGTGAAAACAAAAGCATAGATGAACTTTTTAGGGAGGTATTCAAATGTTAAGTAAATTATATAAACACGAAATAAAGCATTATGTAACATCACTTTGGCCTTTGTATATTGTAATAACGGCTTCAACCATAGGCGGCATATTATTAAGCTTTTTTAAAACAAGCCCACTTTTAGATATATATATCCCAAATTTTTTATTTTCATATTTCTTTTTATTAACTCCAATGGCAATGTTAGCGGCTCTTGCAACTTTTGTTATGCGCTTTTATAAAAATTTGTTTACTTCGCAAGGTTATTTAACTTTTACACTGCCTTTTAAACCCATGCAACATTTTTGGTGCAAATTAATTGTAGGGCTTATTGCAATGCTTTTAACCGCTATTTTCGCAACAACAATGTTCATTTTATATGCAAATTCACACGGCTATTTAACTATGTTTTTAACAGCTATTGGTGTTGGCTTTGAATATTTTAGCATTGCAAATTTTATATTTATAGCAATTGCCGTTATTTCAGCTTTATTTTATGAAGTTTTTGTTTTTTTAACCGCCATATGCATTGGCCAGCGCTATAAAAACAAATTAACCGCTTCGGTAATTTCTTATATTGTTATTGATATTGCTATGGGTATATTTACGGTTGTATCCATTTTTATTTTCTTTTATTTTATTGCCGGCGCAGAATTTCAATATATATTCGACCCAAACTTAATACCTAACAACCCCTCATTATCTATAAAAACTGATATTTCGCAAAGCATAACAATATTTTGTGCAATAATTACTATATATAATTTTGTATTACTTGCAATTCAATATTTTATTTGCAAAAACAGCATAACAAAACACTTGAATTTGGATTAATCATTGTATTTTTATAAGTAATTTTGAAAATGCCTACAAGGCATAACAACAAAATGAGGCCCTGTGGCAAAATGTATAAAGTTTGAAATTAATTATAATATCAAATGTATTTAAAAATCTTTTTTCGGTTGTCGAGTTCTCTCGACAACCGAAAAACACAGCGCAAATATGTATATTTTTAAGCATTTGTGCTTTTTAAAGGAAAGGAATTCCCATATTTATGAAAAAAATATTATTACCCTTGCTTTTGCTTATATTTATTTTCACCGCTTGCACAAGCGGTTCTTACACAACATTAATGAGCATTGAAAACAGTACAGACACAAGTTTTAACAATACATACGAGTTTTTTAACGGCTATAAACAGCGCAGCGTAAATTTAGAAAGCGGCGATATAATCACGCTTGATATCACCTCTAACGATGGTGCTTTAAACATATATATAACCAAAGAAAGCGATAGCGATAGTGAAGATGAAGTTATTTTTAGCAAAAGCGAAGTTGAAACAGGCAGCTTTGAAATTGAAATACAAGCCGACGGCAGATATACCCTAAAAGCCGAGGCAAACGAACACAGCGGCGCATATTCTTTTTCATGGTAGCAATTGATTGTTTTAATTTACACAATGTTCACTTTTATTCAAAACATTAAACACATATAAGCTTAAAATTAGTATATAATTGTTTATAAATCGTCAATATACTACACAGTATATTTATCATTTATTTATTTTTGCAAGTATACTATTATTAATTTCTATTCTGGAAGGTGTAAAAGAATGCAAACAAATCAAAATTCACAGCAAGATGCAAACGATATTCTTTTAAGTAAAAAGAAACCACGCAATATACTTATCATTATTGGCATTGTAGCTGTGGTTGCCATAATTTTTCTACTGTTTGGGCTTTTAGCCCCAAGCACATCTGCTAATACGATGGACAACAGAGATTTGACAACTTTATCAAAATCAACTTTTCAAAGCATAATAAGCGCTAGTGGCACGGTGCAAAGCAATGAAACTTATAATGTTTATTCGCCAATTGCAAATGCGCAAGTTGAAAATATATTTGTTGAAGTAGGCGATATTGTTCACGAGGGCATGAATTTAGTGCAACTTAATACCGAGGCGCTAAACGAAAGCTACAGCGATAAACAGGCGGCAATAGCAAAAGCCGCCGAGCTTAACGCAATTAATATTAAGGCCGCACAAGATGCCTATAACGAGGCAAAAGCTGCAATAGATACAGGCACAAACACAAGCATTAACACCGCATTAAACAATTTAAACAGCGCACAAAAAAGCTATGATGAAGCGCTTGCCGCACATAATTTAGCTAATGAACAACATGCAAACAGCGCAACACTTTTGCAAAATTATGACATACTTGTAACAAACGCAAAAGCCGCCTTAGATGCACAGCAAGCCATAGTTGATGCCGAACTTGCGGCAGAACCAATTAAACCAGATGATTATAACGCAATAATTTACGACACAACAGGCCTATATACCGATGCACAAAAAATTGACGCAATGAACAATTTAAACCTTTTAATGTTGCGCTTACAACCGGCAAAAGATACTTTAGCCGTTTTGCAAAGTGAATACGCAAGTGCCGTTATAAACCGCGACAATGCTTACACCGCCGCAAACACACAACTTGAAAGCACACAAAAAACGCTGGATAGTGCCACAACAGCGCTAAGCAACGCACAACTTTCATATAAAAACGCGTTAGACAGCGCAAATTCTTCGCTTGATAACCTTTTAAAAACTTTACAAACCACAATAATAAACGCAGACCAAACGCAAGATTATAACGATTTGCAAGACATACAAGACGATATTGAAGCCGCAACCATTACAGCGCAAAATTCGGGCGTTGTAACAAGCATTAGCGCAGTTGAGGGCGCGGGGGTGTCGGGCGTTATAATGGTAATTGAAAAAGACGACAGCTTAATTGTAACTACCAGTATCGACGAATACGATATCAATAATATATTTATCGGAATGGTGGTTGAAATAACCTCTAATTCAACAGGCGATGAATTATACACAGGCAGTGTAATTTCTATTGCGCCCTCCCCTATCGCAACAAATGCAAGCGGCACACAAACCCAAGCTGAATACGAAATAAAAGTAAAAATCAACAATGAAAACACAAGCTTAAAATTGGGAATGAACGCAAGAGTAGATTTTATTACAGCGCAGGAAAATAATGTTATAACCGTGCCTTTTGACGCACTTTTCACTGACGAAAACGGCCAAATAAGTGTTCTTATTTACACACAAAATGAAGACGGCACATTTTCCGTTACACCACAAGCAGTGCAAACAGGCAGTGAAAGCGATTTTGAGCAAGTTATAAGCGGCGAAAACATTAACGAGGGTGTTGTTGTGCTTAACAACGCAAATGAATATTACACTAATATGCAAAACGGTGGTGAACAATCACAGCAAAGCGCCGATATGTTTATGGTAAGGGGAGGCCCCATGTAATGCAAAAAGCCATGATAGAAATGCGTGATATTACAAAAAGTTTTTACATAGGAAAACCAAACGAACTTGAAGTTTTACACGGCTTAAATATAGATATTTATGAGGGCGAATTTGTTTCAATTGTCGGTGCTTCGGGCTCGGGCAAATCTACTTTAATGAATATTATAGGTGCTTTGGATAGGGCAACAAGCGGCACTTATATTTTAGACGGCATCGACATTGCAAAAGCGGACGATGTTCAATTATCTGCCATACGAAATGCAAAAATAGGTTTTGTTTTTCAAAATTTTAACCTTATTCCACGCACAAATGCCCTTAAAAATGTTGAATTGCCCCTTATGTATGCAGGCGTAAATGCAAAAAAGCGCACACAAAGGGCAAAAGAATTACTTGAAATGGTTGAAATGAGCGACCGCTTGCACCACAAGCCAAACGAGCTTTCAGGCGGGCAAAAACAGCGTGTTGCCATTGCGCGCGCAATGGCAAACTCACCCTCTATTTTACTTGCAGATGAACCCACAGGCGCACTGGATTCAAAAACAGGCCGCCTTGTTATGGATTTATTCCACACTTTAAATAAAAAACATGGCAAAACCGTAATATTAATAACACACAGCCATGAACTTGCACAAGAAACAGGCCGAATTTTAACAATGAAAGATGGAGTATTTTGTTAATATGTCGAGTAGCAAACGCAAACAATAAATTAATAAATTGGGGTAATAGATGTATTTAAAAGAAAATATCCGCCTTGCTTGGGAGGGTTTAAAAACCAATAAAATGCGCGCTTTGCTAACAATGCTTGGAATTATTATAGGAATTGCCTCGGTAATTGCCATTTTAACGGCAGGCGATGGTATGACAAATTCTGTAACGGGGCAAATGGGTGGCCTTGGCACTGCAAACATAAATATAATGTTAGTGCAAAAAGAAAACGATTATTCGGTTAGCACAAGTGAAAGCGATAAAATATCCGATGAAATGCTATTTAATTTAAACGAGCGCTTTGGCGATGAAATTGCGGGTATTTCATTGAGCGAAAACGCAGGAAACGGCAGAGTTGTTAACGATAAAGATTATGCAAATTTAAGCTTGCTTGGCATAAACGATGATTATATGCCCGTTAATAACACCGAAATAATTGCCGGAAGATACATAAGCTTACAAGATATTGAGGGCGCAAGAAATGTTGCAATAGTTTCCGATAAATTTGTTGAAAATATTTTCGGTTCTTTGGATTACGATGCAATCGGCGAAAAAGTAGATGTATATCTTAATGATGAAATTTATACTTTTTCAATTATCGGCGTTTATGAATATGTGGCATCTACTTTCGATTTAGGCGGCTCTGATGAAGATGTCCGCACGAATATGTATGTGCCGTTAAGCGTCGCAAACCGTATAACAGGTAGCGGCGAGGGTTACACAGATTTAATTATCTCTGCAAATGATGCAACAAACAGCGAATCATTAAGCGATGACATTCAAGCATTTTTGAACAATTATTATATTAATAATGCCAATTTTGAAATAGCAACTTTAAGCATGAGCAGTATGCTTGATACCCTTGATACAATGCTTTCAACTCTATCAATCGGGCTTAGCGTTATTGCGGGCATATCTTTACTTGTAGGCGGTATTGGCGTTATGAATATAATGCTTGTTAGCGTAACAGAGCGCACACGTGAAATTGGCACACGAAAAGCACTTGGCGCTACGGCAACCCAAATAAGGGTGCAATTTGTAATGGAAAGTTTAATTGTTTGTTCAATAGGGGGCGCAATTGGCATGATATTAGGTGGCGGTTTTGGTTATTTGGCAAGCTCATTAATTGGTGCAGCCACATTCCCCTCACTAAGCAGTATATTAATATCTGTTTTAGTATCTGTTGCAATTGGTGTTTTCTTTGGCTATTATCCGGCAAATAAAGCCGCAAAGTTAGACCCAATAGAGGCTTTACGTTATGAGTAAAGCAAATATATTTTAATTAACTATTTTAATATTTTATCGTTTTACCTTTAATTACATTTTTGCTGTTAATTCATCATATAAAACGTGTATTTTTAATTATACTCTTAATTCTATTGACAAATTTTAAAACCACATGCAAGCATTTAGCTTGTATGTGGTTTTTTGTTTTAAAATATAATATTCTTATATAAACTTTTTGCCATTGCTTTGCCATTATGTAGCTATCGACAAACAAAAACATTGCAAAACTCAAGGCAAGATTTTACCACATTAAACAAAATTCCGGGATAATATTATATGTATTAATGAGCGTTTTGTGACATATAACAGAAATGTTACCGAAACCTTTTGCAAGGCTATTATTGAAGGCACCACTGTTATTACGGCAATTTGTAAATATATACCGTATCGCTGTTGTAAACTTTTTGCAAATTATCAAACTGCGCAACACTACCCTCAAATTGCGTGGAGTACACAATATATTTTATTGCGTTTTCTTCACATTTTTGCACTATTTGCTCGTGTGTTAGCTCGCCACTGAAAAGCGCATTGTTTAAATTATATCGCTGCATGGCATAATCGCTGCTAATGCCCATATTTGATACCGTGTATTTAAAGCCCTCCATATATGCTTGCATGCCGCTAAATGCCGTGTAAACGTTAGAAAGCCCTTCCCCTGCACCGGTGTGCACACGATTTGTTGTGAAAATATCGCCCGGTTGCATTACACTTTTTAAGTATATGCCTGCATTTTCATCGTCTGATTTTACAATAAATTCATAAGGGTATTTTGGCAGTATATTGTAGTTAAATAAAAGTTGCCTTAAACCGCTTCCCAAAAAATTAATGTATAAAAACATGCTTGTAATTAAACTTAATAACAAAAGTGCGTAAAACACAATGTTTTTTAAATTCGGTTTTTTAAAATCAAAATAATCCACAGCTATAAAGCATGTGCAAAAACTTGCCAAATAGAAAAAATATAAATTAGAGAACGCCTCGTGATATGTTGAAAAAAACGCTACAATGCCACCTATTGCGCACGCATAACAAATTAAATGCCATGCACTTTGTTTTTTTATATTTCTAAGCGCCTTTATGCCCGAGCAAATAAAAAGTGGCAATGTAAACGGCAACATGCAAAAACTTTGCACAATAATAAGAAAAAAAACAGCTAACGGATAAAGGCTTGCATATTCAACGCTTATTCTATGTAAAATATTTCCAAAATACCCAAGCTCTATTGAATAATAAAAATTAAAGCCTGTTGAAGTATTTGCACCTTGCTGAAAATATAAAATATAAATTATTAAAAAAAGTGCACTTAAAAATAAATAAATAAAAATTTCGCACTTAATAAATTTGCGTTTAACAGCAAGCATTACAATTAACGTGCAAAAAATTGCTATTGCTAAAATTGCAGCTATTGGCGATTTAGAAAAAACAAGCAACACAAAACAAAGAACCAACACAAAATAATATAATAAATTAACCTTATATTCTTTTGCCTTTATATTTGCAATTAAAACCGCAAAAACACAAAGAAAAATAAGCGCAATTGCCATGCTGTTCACATTTGTTAAAACGCTTTGTATGAAATTGTTGTAAAAAACGCTTCGTGCATTAGGCAATATTTTATGCAAACTTAAACAAGATAAAATAAAAATTAAAGCTGTAAAAATATTCGCTTTAAAAACTTGTTTGTAAAAATATTTACCCATTAAATTAAGGCTTATTACAAGCGTTGGTAAAAATAAGCTTTGCGAATAAAATGCAATTAAATTGTATTCGCTTATTTTTGTAACTACGCTAAAAGCGGCAATTAAAAGCTCGCCAAAATAATGGTATTTAAGTTGCACTCCATCAAAACGGATATCCATAGGCGGAATTCCCAGTTTAAAACTTTGCGCATTGCCAACATTCCATAAAAAATCTTGGCTTAAACTAATTTCCCCTACAACATTTGGGTGCGCATATTTTACAACGCCAACAAAAGCATAAACAAACAGTAACACCGTGCTTAACAAAAACAAAAATGTGTAATTTGGCGTTAATGCTAAATTTTTAATATTAAAAGTGTTTTGTAGTAAATTTTGCTTTTTTATGTTTTTATAAAATATTACCACAAGCATTATAAGCAAAACATAGTGCAAAAACCAAGCATTTAACAAAGAAAAAATAATATATGTTATTGTAAAAAACGCACAACCCAGCGTAAATATCAAAGGATATGCAAAGCCTTTTATATAATTTTCAAGCCGAAAAGATTTATATAATAAATATCCCGGTAAAAACACAAAAGCACCAGATGCTAATACAAATATAAACATTTCCAAAACGTTGCCGCCGCTTAAACTTACAATAATTGCATAAACCAAAAGTAAAAAAGCACAAAACAACATTTTTGTTTTATTAAAATTATAATATAATTTTTGCATCGCAACACCTTTTTTAAGGGCATAGCCAAATTGAATTTGGTGTGCCGCTTTGTTTATTTGTTATTATTTTAACTTAAAATATAATTGTTTGCAATTATATTTTACATTTTATTTTAACTATTTTAAATTACTGTGTTTTGTGATATAATTTTAAAATATATATGAAAGGTAATGAAAACGGCTTGCATAATTAAAACAGGCCCGATTGTGAAAATATGGAAAATCTCTTTTTTTCTAAATTAAATAAAGCAAAGATAATTATATCTATGATGTTTTTGCTTATTTTTGCGGCTGGCGTTCATCTTTCAGGCGCAAATGTGTTCGAGTTGTTTATTTTTTATTTGTTTGTAATTGTATTTGTGCTAATGCCCGGCTTTGCAATTTACAAAATTTTAAACATCGAAAAACATATACAAGGCCTTATGCTACCCATTGTTTTTACATTTGGCAGTGGTTTTTTAGTTGCGCTTTATTGTGTTGCAATAAGGCTTAATTTTTATTTGCTTTTATGGGTTTGCCCTTTAGCGCTTTTTGCCGTTGCTGTTTTTTTGCTTATTAAACAAAAAAACACTCTTAAACAAAAAATAAGTTCACACCTAAACGGCCAATTTATATTTTTGCTGTTTATTAGCTGTTTTTTAATTTTTGTTTACACTTTTGCCGGCGTTGCAAAATATGCACATCCCTCTGCCGTGGGCGAAATTTTTTTAAGCCAAGATTTTTTATGGAATGTTGGCAACGCCGAAAGTTTTAAGCTTGGCTTTCCGCCGCAAGATATACGTTTTTATGACGTTCGCTTACAATATCACTATTTTACAGAACTTTTTTTAAGTGCACTTTCAACGCTTAGCAATATAAGCAGTTATAATTTAATTGCATTTTATTCACAAAGCTTATTTTTGCCAATGCTTGTAACAACGCTTTACCTTTTTGCTAAAAAAATATACGATGGTAATAATTTTAAAGCGGCAATTTTTTGCCTTTCAATTTTCTTTTTTTCATGCGCAAGCCTTTTTGCAATACTTCCTAACGGCAACAGCCTTTTTACAAACAGTTTAATAAAAGCCACATTAACAAATATAAACAGCATGACAAACGCATTCGTTTTTACCGCGGTTTTTATTGCTGCTTTGTTTTCGCTTTTCAAAAATAATTTCCGCGCAAATATCGGCGTTTATTTTCTTGTTTTCGGTTCGTTTATTTTGCTTACTTTTACAAAATCACCTATTGCGGCAATTATTGCACTTGGGGTTGTTGCGGCGGCATTAGCAACCGTTTTACAATTTAAATTTAATTGGCGCGGAATTATTTTATGCTTAATTATAGGTATAAGTTTTTTTGCAATTTACAATTTAAATTTTTCATCGGGCGCTAATGTTTCAACCGTGTTTCACTATGCCTCTACTTTAGAACTTGGCTTTTTTGCGCCTGTTTTAAACCCTGTGTACCCCGGATACGGGCGCAGTATAACCTTTTTGCATAGTATTTGGGTGGCAATTTTAATGGTTGCGCAAAGTATTTGTATTGCGCCTTTTTCAATGCCAATTTTTATAAAAAGCGGTTTTGTATCACTTATTAATTTCAAAAAATTATCGTTCGAAAGCCTTTTATGCTATGCTGTCGGCGTTGGCGGTTTAATTGCTTTTTTCTTTTATCATCATGAATCGCAAAGCCAGGTTTATTTTTTGTATATTGCATTATTTTTTATAAACTTAATAGCAATAAAGGAATTTGCCTTTGCTAAAATTAGCAAGAAAAACATAATAAATTATAGCTTGCTTGCAATTAGTTTAATAACCTGCGTTTTTTTATATGTTAATTTAACAGGCTCGGGTTTGCGGCAATATCTTTTTAACTACGATGTGCTTTTAAAACACAATTATCCGCTTGATACCATTTATGCCGATGATGAATTGGCGGGCGAATATCTGCGCAGTGTTGCAACAAAAGACGATATGTTTGCAACAAACCGTATTAATTCTTCGCAAGGGTTGCTCTCTAATGTTTACACGGCATTTTCGGGCATGCAATGCTTTATGGAAGGCAACCGTTATACCATTTCAAACATGGGGCTAAGCCAAGCCGCCGCTAGCGAACGTTTGGGCTTAAATTCGGCTATATTTGTTGATAATACGCCACATGAAGAAATTTTCAACATTTGCAAAGAGCATGGAATTACGTATTTGGTTTTTACCAATAGGCAAGAGGCAAATATTGAAAACATGCAATATTTCGAGCTTGTATTTAACAGCGGCGAAGTTTATGTTTTTAAAACAGGTATTTAGCTCAACTATAGTTAAATTTCGGTTTTATTCAAAAAAAACGCCTGTTGAAAGGTAACGTTCGCCTGTATCGGGCAATAACACAACAATGTTTTTGCCAAAAAATTGCGGTTTTTGCGCTATTTGTATTGCGGCAAAAAGTGCACAGCCGGAAGATATACCTGTTAAAATACCCTCTGTTCTAACTAATTCTTTGCAAGTTTCATATGCCTGTTCGTCTGTAACGCAAACAATTTCATCATAGCAATTTTCATCTAAAGTATTGGGAACAAACCCTGCGCCAATGCCTTGAATTTTATGCGGCCCTGCACTTTTTTTGCTTAACACCGCCGAATTTGTGGGCTCTACTGCAACAACATGCAAGTTTTTATTTTGCTGTTTTAAATATTTTGCCGTGCCGCTAATTGTGCCGCCTGTTCCAACGCCCGCAACAAATACATCTATTTTGCCGTCTGTATCACGCCATATTTCGGGGCCTGTTGTTAAATAATGTGCATTGGGGTTGCATGGGTTTTCAAATTGCAGTGGCATATAACTGTTTTTTGTATTTTGGCAAAGTTCTTTTGCCTTTTGTATTGCGCCTGCCATTCCATTCTTTCCGGATGTTAAAACAAGCTGTGCGCCATACGCTTTTAATAAATCCATTCGCTCTTTGCTCATTGTATCGGGCATTACAAGAATAAGAGGATTACCCAAATATGCACACATTGCGGCAAGCCCAATTCCTGTATTTCCGCTTGTTGGTTCAATTACAACTGTATCGGGTTTTAAAACCCCGCTGCTTTTTGCGTTTAAAAGCATTTCTTTTGCTATTCTGTCTTTACTGCTTCCTGCCGGGTTTAAACATTCCAATTTTGCAATTATATTTGCGTTTAAATTATAGTTTTTCATTATTTTATTTAATTGTAAAAGTTTCGTATTACCTATAAGCTCAGATATATCATTATAAATTTGCATTGTTATCCCCTTTTAATCAATAATTATTTATATTGGCAGTTTAGCCTTATTGAATTACTATAACATATTAAAGAATATTATTAAATAGATAACCCTCTATTTTTCTATTTTTTGTTGATATAAGAATTAAAAACGCATAAATTCATGCCGATATTATTTATTGTTTTATTTGCAATAGCAATTCTTTAATGATATAATTAGAACAGCCTTTTTGTTTTTATGATGTATAAAAAAACAAAATTTAATTTTAAACGTGGGGGCAAAATTGAAAGTATCTGTTGTAATTCCTAATTTAAATGGGGCCGGTTGGCTTAAAAATTCAATACAGAGCATATACGCGCAAACCATGCAAGATTTCGAGCTTATTGTAATCGATAACGGCTCTAGCGATGAAAGCCTTGAAATAGCACGCAGTTACAAAGAAAAAAGCAATTATACGCTAATTGAAAACAAAACTAACACAGGTTTTTCCGCCGCAGTAAACAAAGGCATAAAAATTTCTAAAGGCGAATATATTTTGCTTTTTAACAACGATGCTTTTGCACAGCCCGATTTTATTGAACAGTTGCTTTTAACCGCACAAAAAAGCGATAAAATTTTTGCGGTACAAAGCCTTATGATACGCCATTTCGAGCGTGATATTTGCGATGATGCGGGCGATTATGTTATGCTGTTTGGCTTTGCGTGCAAACGTGGTGATGGAATGTATTGGCACAGATACTTAAAGCAAAAGCGCATTTTTTCGGCATGCGGCGGCGCAAGCTTATACAATAAAAAAATACTTGATGAAATTGGCCTTTTTGATGAATTATTTTTTGCATATTTTGAAGATGTTGATATATCTTGGCGTGCAAATTCTTTAGGTTATAAGAACATGTATTGCCCAAGTGCAAAATGCTATCATATATGTGGCGCAACCACAGGCGCTGTGCGCTATAACGAATTTAAAAGCGTGCAAAGTGGCAGAAACAGTATTTTGTTGCCATATAAAAACATGCCTTTTTTAATGCTAATAATTAATTTTATTCCACTGTTTATTGGCTATGCGCTTAAAACTTTAATGTTTAGCTTAAAAGGTTTTAACAACGCATATATAAAAGGCGCTAAAGAGGCATTTAAAATTATATCTAAAATTGAAAAACCAAAATTTCGCTTTAAAAACCTTCCGAATTATATTTTAATTGAATTTTGGCTTATTATTGGTGTATTTAATTATATTGCTTACAGGCTAATGCGTGCATTAAAAATAAAATAATTGTAAATTTTTCAAAAAATAATTGCATTATTATTAAAATCGATTATACTAATTATATAGGGTTATGCCGCTAAAAATTGCAATGCACTTTTTTATATCGGCTAATTAAATTTAGGAGGTTTTTTATGAGCTTTTTTTCAAAATTATTAGGCCTTGGGGTTATGGCAGGCGCGGCAACAGCTACAGTTTTTATAGGTAAAAAATACTACGAAAATAAACAACTTGAAAAATTAGAACAAAACAACACAATTGTTATTGGAAGTGTTGAGAATTCGGCGGCTGTAGAAAAAAAACACGCCGTGTTAGACGATATTAAAAAAGCTGCCTCAGATGTTTACTGTGACACTAAAACAACAGTGCTTCAAAAGGCACAAAACGTTGGCGTAAACACAGATGAGCTTACAAGTACAATCAGCGAGGCTTCAAAGGCAATTGCCGATGCAAGTAAAGTTGTTGCAGGTAAGGTTTATGAAAAAACACCTGTTGTTGTTGAATCAATTAAAGGCAAAGTTGAAGATTTAATGGGCGCAGCCGGCGCAAAAAATTATGTTGAAACTATTGATGAAAACGAAATTTTAAACGAGGAAGTTGCGGATATTATATCTATTGCCGAGCAAGAGGTAAAATAAACCGGCTTTGTTAAATATTTAAACAACCCCAAAAGATTGGCTTTATTGCTGTCTTTTGGGGTTTTCGTTTTATGGCGCAATAAATTAACATAAAATTTTTATAACAATTACACACTTGTTTTTTTTAGTGTTAAATATTATAATTAGTACCAATGCATAAATATACACAGGTTAAGGAGAATTAATTTGAAAGAATTGTGGCAAATATTTTTTGTGTTTTTTAAAATGGGTGCAGTTACTTTTGGCGGTGGATATGCTATGCTTCCAATTTTGCGCAGAGAAATAGTTGAAAAACGCAAATGGTTAAACGAAGAAAAAATAATGGATTTTTACGCCATTAGCCAGGGTTTGCCGGGAATAATTGCAATAAATGTTGCAGTTTTTATCGGGTATACTCGCAAAAAAGCTATCGGTGCAATAGCGGGCGCTTTGGGCATGGTTTGCCCAAGCATTATAATAATTACAATTATTGCAATGTTTTTATCAAATTTTCAAGAAAATGTTTATGTTCGCCATGCATTAGCAGGGGTTTGTGTTTGCGTTTGCGCGCTTATATTAGATTCTGTAATTGCCATGTGGAAAAAAGGCGTTAAAGATAAATTTGGTATATTCTTATTTTCAGCAATGCTGTTATGCATGGTTTTAACCAATATATCCCCTATATTTTTAGTGATTTTGGCTGCGCTTTGCGGCATAGCATTCAAAGCACTTATGCGAAGGAAAGGTGCTAATAAATGATATATTTAAAATTGTTTTACGAATTTTTCATTATTGGCCTTTTTGCGGTTGGCGGTGGCATGGCTACTATCCCCTTTTTACAAGATTTGGGCGAGCGCACAGGCTGGTACGACGCTGCTTTAATTAGCGACATGATAGCAATTTCAGAATCTACCCCGGGGCCTATCGGCATTAACATGGCAACATATGTTGGCTTTAATGTAGCGGGGATTTTTGGTGGTATTGTTGCAAGTTTAGGTGAAATTTTACCCTCTATAATAATAGTTATAATCTTTTCCAAAACGCTTATGAAAAAGCGCAACAATATAATAGTAGACGATGCTTTTTATGCTTTAAGGCCTGCTGTAACCGGGCTTATAGCTGCTGCGGCACTTGATATTTTTTCCTCTTCAATTTTAAACTTTAGTTTATATGAAATTACAAATTCTTTTATAGATTTATTAAGCCCTATAAAAATCTTGCTTTTTATAGCAATGTTTTTTGCCATAAAAAAATATAAAAAACACCCTGTTTTATATATTGCAATTTCCGCTTTTATAGGCGTTGCATTGCAATTATAATTTTATTAAATTTCAATTTCAAAAAATACGCAATATATAAACAGCGCCATGCTTTAGCATGGCGCTGTTTAAAGGGGTTTCATAATTTGTGTGAGGAGGAATCATGTGCAAAGGTTCGAATTGCGGCTTTCTTGCCTTTGCTAATAATAGTATACGCTAAAATAAAAATAAATGTGTTACCTAAGTATGAATATTTTATTAAAATGCAATGTTTCACAAATATTTCACAATATCGATAGTGCTAAAAAAATTTATTTTGTATTATTTTTTTAATAATTGAAGCATATTTCACACATTAATTTATAAAGCGCATTTCAAATTGCAATTTAAATATATAGAGCCTTAAACTATTACATTATCAGCGAAACAAATCTTTATTTTTTAAACTACTTAAAGCCTCGTCAACTATTTCCAGCGTTTTGTTAATATGTAAAGGCGTGTGCGCAGCGCTTAAATACATTGCCTTGTTTTGAGAATTTGCAAAACAAATATTATTATTTAACATGAAATTATAAAAAACATTATATGCATTGCTGTTCGCTGCTTTTAAGTCTTCAAAATTATTAATTTCATTTTTGCAAAAACAAATACTAAAAATTGAACCCACTCGGTTTATTTTTGCATTTATCCCATTAATTTTCATTAATTTTTTAATGCCGTTTTGCAAGCTTTGCGCCGCATTATTAATATGGGCATAAACGGCATTGTTTTCACGCAGCACACGCAAAACTGTAATACTTGCCGCCATAACAACATGGTTTGGCGACATTGCATCAGATTGATACATACTGCCAATTGGCGCAAGGCTATTCATTATTTCTTTTTTAGCTGCAAACACGCCAATGGGAAAACCACCGCCAATAACGCTACCCATAACAACAATATCGGCAGGAACCCCGTAATATTCTTGTGCACCGCCGGCACAAAGCCTAAAACCTGTAATTATTTCATCAAACACTAAAAGAGCATTATTTTGCTTACATAGCTCATGCAGTTGGCTTAAAAAGCCGTTTTGCGGCGCAACAACGCTTATATCGGTTGCAACCGGTTCTACCACAACAGCCGCTATTTGTTCACTGTGCTCTGAAAAAAGCATTTTAACTGCATCAATATCATTGTATTGGGCGAAAAGAACATTGTTGTTTTGTTTATCTTGCGTTATATTTTCAAATGTTATATCGCCTGTTAATGTGTGCTTATGCCCGTTAAACACAACAATTTTATTTTTGTTTGTGTAAGTTTTTGCAAGTTTAACAGCACATAAAAAAGCCTCGCTAGCGCTGTTTACAATGCGAACCATTTCAATATTTGGCACCATTTCAACAATAATTTCTGATAAAAAAACTTGTTCTTTTACAGGCGCATTAAAATTAATACCTTTTTTTGCCGCATTTAAAACGGCGTTATAAATTGTTGGATGATTATGCCCTAATATTGCGCTTGCCCCTGCCAAATTATAATCAATAAACATTTTACCGTTTAAATCGTAGATATTGGCACCTTTAGCGCAATCTATAAAATAGTCTAATTTTAAATTATTAAAAGGCGCATGTTCGGTATTCATTATACCGCCGGGCGTTATTTTTTTTGCGCGCTCGGTAAACTTACCATACATAATGCAACCTCCAATTAATTTATCAATTATTACGACGAAAAAACCGATGTAATATTAATGCAATTATACAAAATAGCCTTTGCAATGTCAACAACGCAAGTTGCTATTAAATTATTTTAAATAATGTGCACATACTAATATATATTGTTTATTTAAATTAGCTTTATGCTAAACAAATTAAACTTTATGAAAGAGGTGCAATATTGCAAAGTTTCATAAAAAAACACAGGTATATTATTTTAATTTCGGGCGCAGTAATACAAATTTTCACAGGCATACCTGCTGCATGGGGTGTATTTCAACAATCTGTTTGCGAGGATTACAATATAAGCGCTGCAAACGGCACAATGATTTTTAGTTTTACCATTTGTGCATTTGGTGTAGGCTCTATAATAGGCGGTTTTTTGCAAGATAAAAAAGGCCCTCGCTTCGCGGGCATTTTGGGAAGTATTTTACTTGCAGGCGGTTTTTTGCTAACATCGCTAATGCCACAAAACAGCGCATGGATACTGTATTGCTCATTCAGCTTACCGGTTGGGCTTGGAAACGCCTTTTTATACCCTGCGGTAATGTCTTGTGCGCAAAAATGGTATAGCGATAAAAAAGGCTTTGCAACAGGCATAATTGGCATTGCTGTTGGCCTTTCGGGTGCCATTTTAACCCTTTTTGTGAAAATTCTTTCACAATATGGAAATATTCGGCTTACTTTTATTGCCCTTGGAATTATTATTATATTTGTGTGTGGGTTTTCCTGTGTTTTTCTTGAAAACCCAAAACAAAGCAATTGCAATAACAAAAAGCTTATTAAACATAAACCATGCAAAAATGAATTTTCGCCACTTACCATGCTTAAAACAAGGCAATATTGGTTTTTAACACTCGCTATTTTATGTGCGGCCCCATCTATGATATTATTCAGCCCAATTATAGTTGAAATTGGCACAAGCCGAGGTTTATCACAAAATTTGGCATTATCTTGCGTTGCAATTGCTTCGTTTTTTTCGGCAGCCGGTAGGCTTGCCATGCCTTGGTTAAGCGATAAAATAAGCAAAAAATCCACTTTTATTTTACTGTATGGTTTATTAACGGTAGGCTCTATTTTATTTTTATTTGTGCAAAATATTTATGTGTTATTACTATATTGTTTACTTGCTTTTTCTTATTCGGGGCAAGCAGCGGTAGTTCCCTCTACGGTAACTGAATTATTCGGCGAAAAACACACGGGCGTTAATTACGGCACAGCCTCCCTTGGTATGAGCGTTGGCAGTGTTTTATTTCCACTGCTTGCAAATTATTTTCAAAGTGAATTTGCAAGGCATATTATTGCAATTTGTGCCAGTGCTTTAGGCATAATATTTATATTATTACTAAAACAAAAAACGCCTGAAAACGGCGTTATGTAATATACAATATTTTTTAGCGCAATTAACTTTATTTATAACATTTATGCGCTTTTTTATTGTTGACTCTTTTATTTTTCACTGCGTTTTAAAACACTTTTATAGCCGCCACTTCCGTATTGAATGCAGCGGTTAATTCTACTTATTGTAGCCGTACTTATTTCTACGCTTTGCACAATTTGCTCGTATGTTTTTTTATCTAAAAGCATTTGAGCCGTTTTAACACGCTGTGCCATGTCTTCCAATTCTTTAACTGTGCATAAGTCATCAAAAAACGCCCTGCACTCATCCCTTGTTTCTAATGATAAAATTATATCGAATAATTTATTGAATTCTTCACTTTTATATATATTGTTTTCAGCCATAACAAACCCTCTTTATTTTATATAATAATTGTATTTTTATATACAAAAATTATCATTTCTTACTTTATCACTTTAACACATTAATGCAAGAAATGCAAGAATTTTTTAACTAATATTTATAAATGCAAATTAGTTTGTGGTAATAAAAAGTATATGTTTGATAGTTTCAATAACAAATTATCAGCACAAATATTTTGCGCTTTTATTTTTTTACATCTGATTTTCTATATAAAAAGGTATATCGGTTTGGCTAATTTCTAGGTGCGATATTTTGATTTACGAATATTCTTTCCAATAGCCAAATTGCTCTTCGTACAATTCCATTATTTCCTCAAGTGACGGCATAGAACTGTTTGAATCATATAATTCTTGCAAGTTGTCGATATATAAATCCATTGAGTAATTTATGTGCTGGGGCGAAAAGCTTTCCTCGCTCATGAAGCTTACAATAGGGTATTTTTGTGTATATTCGGGCAATAAAGTTTTTAAAAGCGGCGCACCGGAGGATTCTACATTGTCTGCTACAATAATTCTTTGGCCTTCTTCACTTAACATAAAATGAAGTAATGCCATTCCTGCCAATTGTTCGTTTTCGCTTACAAAAGGGCTTACCGAATACTTGGTGTAAGAGAGTATTTGATTATTTCCCTCGCTGTTTAAAATAGGTATTGCAGAGGTTATATTTGCCTCAACAAAGTGCTCGGCTAAGCTGGAAGTATGTGCATCACATAATATCATTTTGCTGAAATAATCGTGTGTGCTCATTGTACCATTTTCAACAAGCTCATGATATTCCGTTAGATAATTTTTATATGTTTCATAATCTTTATTTTCGTGAATTTCACTTTCATAATTGCTTAAGTACTGAAAAAGTTCGAACACATCAATGGATAAAGTGCCTGGATATTCTTTTGCAAGGGCAATTATTTCCTCATAACCGCTTATGGTATCCGGCAGTATATAACCGTTTTCCTCATTTACTAATTTAGGGTTATATGCAAGCATTTTTGTTGAAAACGACATAGGCACAGAATATAAATTTCCGTTTGCGTAACTTGAATTATTTAAAACATAGAGTGCGTCGTCCTCTAAAGCATAATAATCGTCTAAATTTAGCGTATTGTACAGCGGCGTTAAATCTGCCTTGTGAGGGTCGTCTATTTGGCTTAGCCCCGAGGTTATGAAAACAGTTGTGGCATCCTCGGTTAAAAATCTTTGCTGAAATTCAGTTTTATTAGTTTGCTCATATTCAATATACTCAACGGTTAAATCAATTTGAGGGTATTTCTGCTCAAATGCCACTTCTAAATTTTGAAACGCAATGTCTTCAATCAGCACATTTTCATAGTTTTCTTCGTCGTAGTAATATACATAATATGTGGAAATGCTTATTTCACACGGCTGTATTTCGCTAAAATCAAGCGGCGGCGTCGCTCTTATTGCAATAAGCTCTTTTTCCTCTTCGGGCGGCGCTTCTTGCTCGTTTTGCGCATTTTCGTTTGTACTATCGTTTTCAACAGCGCCCTCACTATTTAAACTTGTGTTTTCGCTATCGCTGTTTTGCACAGGTATGCTGCTATTTAAATTAGAAAATGCAATTCCAAGCGCAACGGCTAAAACTATCGCAATGCTTGCAAAAACAATTGCAGTGTTGCGTTTTTTTGCTTTTTTAAGTTCCTCTTCGGGGTAATCGTATTTTGTTTTATTTAAAAGCGAGTTTAACATATCCTCGGCATTTTTAAAGCGAAGCTCGGGTTTGAGCGCCATGCTTTTCATTATAGTTTTATCCACGGCGGCATCAAGCACTATGCCCGTTTGGCTTGGGCGCTTTAAGCTATCTTTCTCCGCGCGCTCTATGCTTTCTTCGGGCGTTTGCCCTGTAATCATTTTATAAAGGGTTGCACCTGCGGCGTAAATATCTGTCCATTTGCCTTGCTTCATATTTTTGCGGTATTGCTCCGGCGGCGCATAGCCTTTTTTTACAACAACACTTTGTGATAAATCGCTACCCTCTTCAAGCGCAAAACGCGCCGCGCCAAAATCCAGCACTTTTAAATTGCCATTTGTTAAAATATATATATTATCAGGGCTTATATCTCGGTGGATAATGCCTTTATTATGTATGGCACTAAGCGCTTTTAAAAGTTCGGTTTCATATTGTACTGCTTTTTCTACAGGCAGCTTTCCACCGCTGTTCACTAGATGCTGCTTTAAAGTAATTCCGTCTAAAAACTCCATAATAATATATGCCGTGCCGTTTTCTTCAAAAAAATCCAAAACATTTACAATGTGCTCTTCGCCTGTAAATTTAGCTAAATTTCTCGCTTCTTCCATAAATTTAGCAAGGTGGTTTTTATAGCTCTCTTGCTTTTCACCTGAAAAAACACGCACTTTTTGCTCGCCCGGTATTCTTGAAACAAGGCTTTGAGGAAAAAACTCTTTTATTGCAACAATAGTGCTAAGGCGAATGTCGTAAGCTTTGTAAGTTATACCAAAGCCACCCATACCCAAAACCTTGCCAATAATATAGCGCCGCCAAATTTTACAGCCGGGCTTTAACACATAACCGTTTTCCCCACTTTCAATATTCGCAAAACCGCAATAAGGGCAAACTTCATATTCGCCCCTGTTTGAAAAACAATTATAACAAATTTGCTCCATAAACTATCTCCTGATTATGTAATATTTCCTAAAATGCATTATCACAAAAAAGGTAGTATGCCTTTCTTTGCGCTAACATTTCACCCTCACTGTTCGCTTTAAGCAACTTTTAGGCATGCCTTAGCCTTTTATTTAAAATCCACTTAACTCCAAAATAGCTTTGTCTTCAATTGTGCCTATCATTCTAATGCCTGTATCATTTGTTAAAATTGAAACACCTGATACATCAAGTGTAATCGGCTCGCTTTGGCCGCTTTCGTAACTTGTAGCCTCGGTAGAAATATTATAAATTGACAAATGCTCGTAAACTCCCGCATCGTCTTCGTGGGTGGCGTATGTCATTATAATATTATTTTCCAAATCAATTACGGCTATATCTTCGGTATTGTTTGCCATAAAACCTGAAAGAGTACCGTCAGAAGAGCGGCTTAACACTTCATCAAGTGTGTTGCCAAACCCATTGTAATAAGCACCTGCAAACCTAAATACAACACCGGCTTCATTTGAAAAATAATGCTCAATACTTGAACCGTTTGTAACAAATGCCGTCATCAAACCAAATATTACATCGCACGGCACAGTTAAATTTCTAACTTCATTGCTTGTAAAAAAATCCACAGCATCGGCTTTTGCAGATGCCGGTGCTGCAGTGCCGAAAATGCGTTCAACGTGTTCTTCTACTTGCGAGTAATCATTCCAAAAGTAGCCAACTATTGAATAAACACCGTCGTTTAGCGGCTCAAACATATTTACATCTATAATTTTCTCGTCTAACCAATCCTGCAAAACGGCATTCACAACGTCGGGGTTATTTCGCTGTATTTCACCATTAAATTCACTTAACAATTCTTCGGGTATTTCCATATATGTATAAAGGTCGCTCAAAACCAATTCTGTATCATTTGGCAATGGCGATGTTGTAGCGTCTGTATAAGTTTGCACTTCATTTGTACTTTGTTCGGCAGTTTCATTTTCGCTTTGCGTTACACCGCTATTTTGCGCTGTGCTATCGCTTTCATTTGTAGCGCCCTGTGTTACCTGTGAAGCATTTTCGTTCACCGCATTTTCAAATTCAACCATAAATTCCTCCACTAAAGCAGAGCAACCTGTAAACAAAAACACGAGCGATAAAATTATTGCTGTTACTATTTTTTTCATGATATTCTCCTTTATTTCTTCATATTATAAATTTACCCTCGGGGCGCCTTGCTTTTTTATAAAACACTCGCCAATGGTATCGGCTCTATCACTTTTAAATGAAAATTTGTGTTTTCATCAAATTCAATTGCGTATCCATAAATATATTTTTCGTCAACTTCATCAAATCCTACATGGTGATAAATATTTTTAAGCTCAGATGCAAAATTGCTACTGAAACCGGATGCATTCTCTGAAGTTAAGGCATATTGAAAATCATTATCTGTAGCGGAAAGCTGAAGGAATTGTATATTATCAAAATTATCATCTAATATATTTTCGTGTAATTCGCCGTTTTCCACCATTTGTGCAATATCATCTCTATTATAAAAAGTTGCAGAAATATTCATTCCATCAGAGGGCACAATTTCATAAGTAATCTGCTGTGTTAAAACATTGCTTCCAATACGAAATGTAATATCGCCTGTTTGCGGTAAATTATCTACTTCAAGCAATGTTTCAAGCAATGCAGCGTATATATTGGATATAATATCTGTGTTTGAATTTTGCATTATTTCATAATCTTCACCGAGCTCCTCGTAATAAGAATTATCCCTATATTCTGAGTAATGGCTACCGCCAAGATATATTCCAATTTCTTCGCCGCCATTTATAGAAAGTGCTCCATCATTCCAATCATGTCCATTCGAACCGTAATAAAGAGTTGCCTCTTCGCGATCTCTTTCATAAATAATTACAGGCGAATACATTTGTTGCACATCTTCATCAAAATTTGCCATTGAGCCTGCGCTTACCTTTACAAGTAATATTTCGTTGTGCTCGCCCATTTCCGATGTGATTTCTGAAATTATACCCTCCGGCACATCTTCGTTAAATTCATAATACACAAAAGCATGAAAAAAATGGGTGCTCATTTGATTGAACAAAGGTAAGGCTTCCAATATCGGCATACCCAGCGCATCTTGATAAGAGCCCTCGCTAACTTTTATAGAAATAGTTTTCCCAATTGCAAATTCTTCGCCGCTTGGCACATTTTGAAATATAACCTCGCCTTTTTCCTCGTTTAGGCTCCACTCACTTTGCAAATATTCAACAACAAACCCTGCATCTTCAAGCGCCTTTACGGCTTGTGCCTCTTGCATACCCTCAACATTTGGCACCTCTACCATTGTTATGGCGCTACTTGCGCTTGCGCTTTCGGCAATGTTTGTGCTTTGTGTTTCGCTTTGCGTTTGTGCTTCGCCTTGTGTGCCTGTTGCTTGTGTTTCACTTTGGGGTAAAACAGTGTTGAAAACGCCTGTTAATTGCAGCGCCACAAGCGCAATTACAGCTATGGCCGCAATTGCAATTGTAATTTTACCGCCTATTGGCATTTTGTTTGCACTTTTATTTGTATTTTTCACTTTCGTGCGCACAACACCATCGCTTAAAAGCTGGTTTTTAAATTCACTAACTGTTTGCGTGCGGTAATCTTTTTTAATATTAAGCGCATTCATTATAGTATTTTCAGCGCTTTCGGGTATATTTGCAGCAAGTTTCGACGGCTCTTTTATCTCATCATTGATGGCTCTTTCCATACTATCGGGCGGTGTTATGCCTGTTAGCATTTTATAAAATGTTGCCGCCAGTGCATAAACATCTGTCCACGAGCCTTGCTCGCCTCTGGCACGGTATTGTTCTTCCGGCGCATAGCCGCTTTTTAAAATTACGCTGAGGCTTTTACTGTTTGCACTGCTTTCATACCTTGCGGCGCCAAAATCCAAAAGTTTTATTTCGCCTGTTGATAATATATAAATATTATCCGGGCTGATATCACGGTGAATTATGCCCTGCGCATGCACAGGCGCCAAAGTATCGCACACGCTTATAATAATATTACGTGCTTTTTCATAATCCAGTTGCCCGTTTTCACTTAAAAGCTGTTTTACGTCCTTGCCTTTTAAGTATTCCATTACTATATATGCTGTGCCGTTTTCTATAAAAGTGTCGTAAATGTCTGTTATGCCTTTTATACCGTTGAATTTGGCAAGGCGTCGCGCTTCGTCTATAAAGCGCTCTATGCCAAAGTCAAACTGCTGTTTGCCTTTGCCCTCAAACGCTGTTATATTTGTTTGCCCCGGCATACGCGTTGCAAAAGAAGTTGGAAAAAACTCTTTAATTGCCACAGTTCTTTGAAGCTGTGCATCATAGCCTATATAGGTTACACCAAAGCCGCCAAAGCCCAAAACTTTGCCAACAATATATTTGCCGCTTAAAATGCTCTCGGGCGAAAGATGAAAAGCTTCTTTCGCGGGCGTTCCCCTAACAAAGCCGCATATTGGGCAGGCGTTTAAATTTTGCTCGTATTCGTTCATGCATGACATACAGCGTATCATAGTTTATCCTCACAGCTTAAAATTCATATTTTTTTATGGTATTACATAAATAGAATAACATTGTTTTAAAAATAAAAAATAGACTATATTAAGAAGTTATTGTAATATATTAATATTTTGTATGTTTTATATTTGTTTATATTCACAAAAAACAATTTCAAAACATTATAAGTATTTAAATATTTTATTCATTGCTGTTTTATCTATATTTTCCAGCTTTTATCCTAGGCAAGCCGATGTAATACTTTCCCGTATTGCGAGTGAGGATAACACAGCATAGCGCATGAATTTGCCAAAATAGGCGGGCTCGGATTATATCGGTTTTGCTAGGGTGACAATGCTTGAACCCATGCCGCCTGTTAGTGCCCTTTTTGGCGCTTTTTGTTTCTTTGTCCTTGCTTTGCGTCAGCAAAGCTGTGTCCTCATTATCAAAAATCCCTCAAAAAATGCCTGCTAACAGGTGCTTTGCAGTTTTAACGCAGCAAATTTTTGTTTGTACAATGAAAAGGCTGCAGGTAATACTTTCGTATTGGCAAAGCCTTTGAAGCAGTACAAGCGTAAATTTGCCCGTTAAAACCGGTATGTGTTCAAGTATTGCCACCCTAGGCATAAAAAAGCGATAATATGTTCTTTTACTAAGAAGCATACTACCGCCTTTTATTATGTATAAGCAAATTATTGTACTTATTGCCAATTTTTTAGATAAATTATTTAAATTAATTTTCAAGCATTATAATATTTTTTTGATAAGCTGCTAAAGGATAGGTTTTTTATGTCAACACCCAATTCATACTTTCGGTTTGAAGTTTTATCATATTTTCATAATCGGCAGATTTTTTTAATAGTTCGCTATGTGTTCCTTTCGCTGCAACTTTTCCCTCTTTTAAAAGAACAATTTTATCTGCTCCCGCAATTGTTCTCATTCTGTGTGCAATAACTATAACTGTTTTATCTTTTGTTAGCCTTGATATTGCCTTTTGAACAGCACTTTCATTTTGAATATCCAGCGAGGAAGTTGCTTCATCAAGTAAAACAATAGGTGCATTTTTTAAAAGCGCCCTTGCTATAGATAACCTTTGGCGCTCACCCCCTGAAAGTTTAGAGCCATTTTCACCAATAAGGGTGTTATAGCCATCGGGCATAGACATTATAAACTTGTGGCACTGTGCATTTTTTGCCGCTTCGATAACTTCCTCATCACTTGCGCCTTTTCTGCCTATTCGAATGTTTTCCATAACCGTATTGTTAAAAAGCGTTACATCTTGAAATACAATAGAAATTTCTTTAAGTAATGTTTCAGGTTCTATACCGCTCACATCTTCGTTTCCTATGGTTATTTTTCCACTATTCACATCCCAAAAGCGTGCGGCAAGTTTCATAGCTGTGCTTTTACATCCGCCCGATGGGCCAACAAGCGCTGTAATTTCGCCTTGTTTTGCCGTGAATGATACCCCGTTTAACACAGTTTCGCTTGTATCATAACTAAAATTCACATCATCAAAGTTAATATCATAGCCTTTTGATAGCATATTTTCTTTTCCTACTTGAATTTTTGTTTTTTCAAATTCTTTCATGCGTTCAACGCTCTTAAGTGAAATAAAAATACCCGCAAGGTTTACAAGCGCTCCCGCTAGTGGGTCGTAAATTCGAGATGCAATCATCAAAAAAACAAGGAAAGTTAATAGCGAAACTTCACCTGTTGCAAGCAAAGTAACGCCTACTATCATAGTTGTTGCAACACCAACCTTAAGTATCATTTGCGATAAATTCACAAATGTTCCTGTGATAAATTCGGCTTTAATGCTTGCTTTTTCGTGGTTTTCAAAATGGATATCCATAATTTCCAAATGCGCTTTTTCTCTGTTGTTTGCCTTAATATCTTTAACATTTTCAAGGCATTCTTGAATTTTATCAAGGTATGTAAGCTGAATAGCTTTTGTTTTTAAAAGAAAATAATCTTGTAATTTCTTGCTGGCAATACACAGTAAAAAAGAAACAGGAATTACCCAAGTTAATGAAAGTGCAAGCCGCCAGTCAAATACAAACATGCCGATTCCCATAATTATTGTCGATATAATCGAGCCGATAAACCCCGGAATAAAATGTGAAAACGCATTTTCCATCATGGTAACATCGCCCATTATTGTAGAGGTTAAATCTGATAAATCTTTTTTTCCGAAAAAAGACAGTGGCAATTTGCGAAGTGTTTCAGCAAGAGAAATTCGCATATTTGCACTTTCCTCATAGGCGGAAATATAGCAGAAATTATATTGAAAATAGTATAGTCCCATAAGCATTATTAAAATAAAAACCGCATAAGCAACATAAACCAAAACAGTGTAAACAGGCGCAAAGCCTTCAATGATTGGCATAAGCGTATCTTGTATAAAATAATATGAAATACCGCTAACAAGCATAATTGTGATATTTATAAATACAGTTATGATGCTTGCTTTTAGCAGTTCACTTGCACCAAGTTCAGTAAGAGCAAAGGTTTTTTGTAAATATTTTTTCATTATGCAATTACCTCCTTAGAATTTTTATCACTCCAAATAAATGCGCTTTGATACTCTACCCACATTTCGCTGTACATGCCATTTTTCGCAACAAGTTCATCGTGTGTGCCTTGTTCGCATACTTTTCCGTTTGCAATTACATAAATTAGCTCGGCATTTTTAATTGTCGAAAGCCTGTGCGCTATCATTAAAACAGTTTTGCCCTTTGTAAGTTCGCTAAACGCAAGTTGAATTTGATGTTCATTCTCAGGGTCTGCAAAAGCTGTGGCTTCATCAAGTAAAATTATAGGAGCATCCCGCAAAATTGCCCTTGCAAGCGCAATACGTTGTGCCTCGCCACCTGATAAATACACGCCTTTGGTTCCATATATTGTATCAATTCCATTCGGTAATTTCGCAATAATATCCTCGCACATTGCAGCTTTTAATGCTCTGTTTACTTCCTGTATTGTAGCGTTTGGTTTTCCCTCTCGAACATTATCTAAAATGCTAGCTTTGTATAAATTTGTGTTTTGAAAAACAAATGATATATTTTCCATAAGCTCTGTGTTATCAATATTTCGCACATCTATACCACCTATCAAAACGGTTCCACTGTCTACATCCCAAAAACGTGGAATTAGCGTTGCAAGTGTACTTTTCCCACCACCCGATGGGCCTACAAAGGCAACTGTTTGCCCCTGTTTTATGCTTATATTCACATTTTCAACAGCTTTTTTATTGGTATTAGGGTATGTAAAACACACATTCTTCATCTCTATATCAGCTGTTTTCGGAGATTTTGGGTTAATTGGCTCTGCAAGTGGTTTTTCATTTAGCAATTTATCTATGCGATCGATCGCATCACTCGCAAGCATTGAATGCTGCATTACCCACATTATTTTCATAAGCATTAAAGATGCCACAGGCGTGAAAATTAAATAAAAGAAAAAACTTAAGAAAAAAACAATCATATTACTCTGGCCGCTTATTATGAAAATAGATGATAGCACCAAAAACACAGGTGTGCTTGCTAAAAAAACCTGAAACATTGTCATAGGTATTCTCATGCGGTATGAATACTGAGAAACATATTTTTTATATGTATTTATCACGCCGTGAAAACGCTCAAACGAAAAAACCGATTGATTAAATGTTTTAACTACCGGTACTCCACGCACATATTCTGTTGCCTCGTTATTCAT
The DNA here is from genome assembly GCA_964369495.1 of uncultured Bacteroides sp. Lineage (GTDB taxonomy): Bacteria > Bacillota > Clostridia > Oscillospirales > Ruminococcaceae > Ruthenibacterium. The sequence continues at coordinate 42,721 of CAYJGM010000003.1, forward strand.
ATTTTCAAGCGCAGATTGATACTGTTTTATCCTTTCGGGTTGATTTTTACCCATTCCAGACATCATTGAAATCGCCGCCAAAACAAGAGGTGCAAGGCTTATAAGCCCAAGCCTCCAATCGAACACAAATAAAACAATAAGCACCACAATCGGTGTTGTATATGCGCCCACTAAATCGGGTAGTTGATGGGCAAGGTATGTTTCTGTTGCCCCTGCGCTATCGTTTATTATTCTGCGAAGTTTGCCGCTACCCATATTAGAAAAAAAACCAAGCGGCAAAGACATAACGTGATTAAGTGCTTTTTTACGCATATTTTTTGCAATTCTGTATGCCGCAATATGTGTAAGCATAAGTGCAATTAAATATATTAACATTGCGCCAATTGCACTTCCCACAGCAAGCCATGCATTTGCTATTATGCTATCTGTTAGTGTAACATTCGGATAAATTGCAATAATTTCTTTTACCCCTGTGTAAATAAACATTATTGGCAAAAGTGTGATAACCGCACTTACCCCTGATAAAATCATGCCCAATGTAGTAAGGTGCTTGTAATTTCCGGCAAAGGCATACAGCCTTTTTAATAATGGTTTTTGCTTTTGTTTTTCCATAAAAATCTCCATTCTGTGCACAGCACAAATAATTTAGTAAAACCCCCAAAACAAATGGAGATTTTTAGCGTTTGCCTTTTTAACGGCACACCATTTAGATAAACAAACAGCGTGATTTTCACACTGGTTTTCTTCTTTTAACACCGCAATATAGTTAGTTAAAGCTAACTTATTCTTTAAAAAATATCGGGGTTTTGCCCCAATATTTTAATAATTTAAAATCAACATCCAAGTATTTCTTTTGTGCCTGCATAGTAAAATTTTTGAATTTTACTTATATACTCAAATGCCTCTTGCTTTGTTAGATCGTGATAAATAACTTCAAGCATATTGCTAAGCCCTGAAGTTGAAATAACATGAACAAAAAATTTATTTATTTTTGTGGGTTTAAAGTTATCGCTTTCCATAAAAGCAAGAGAAGATTTTTCTTCAATTTCAATAAGAACATCTAAAAATTTCTCGTATTTAGTTCCTTTTGAACAGCAAAACAATAATTTAGATAGTTCAAAATCAGAATAAAGATACTCTAAAATTAAATTTGTGCCTTTTCCCATATTTTCTGTAATACCGGCAGTTTCAAAGTCGTATTTTCCAAGAGATTCCTCGTGGGCTGCTATATATAATTTTAATAAATTATCCGCAAATTCGCCCACAATAGCCTCAAACAAACTTTCTTTTCCTTTAAAATGGTTATAAACAGCACCCGTTGTGGCTTTTGCTTTTATTGCAATTTCTCGCAGGTTTGTATTAACAAAACCCTTTTTTAAAAATTCCTCTTTGGCACATACTAAAATTCGTTCTTTTGTAAGCTCTGATGAGTAGCTCAAACATCTCACCTCACATAACAATGATATTTTTAATAACAATGTTATCACAATGTTTTGGGCTTGTCAAGCCAAACTTAAAAATATTTTTTAACCTTTGCTTGACTTATCATAGCTTAAATGCTACAATTCCCATTAAGTTAGCTTAAACTAACTTAATGGAGGTGTTCCATGCAATTTAAAAATCAAAATAAAGAAAAAAGAAACTACAAGGAGCTTAAAAACCAAAAACAATTTTTAAAACTTTTAGTGGCAGACACAATAAGCCGTTTTGGAGATTCACTTGATATAGTAGCATATTCATGGATAATGTATGAAATTACAGGAAGTGAAGCGCTTCTTGCAATTGTAATGGGCCTTAATTATATACCCACCATATTCCTTATGCCTTTTACAGGCGCGCTCACCGATAATTTAAATAAAAAAACCGTGATGATAATAGCAGATTTTCTACGTTTTTGTATCGTTGTTTCAATTGCTATTCTTTACATTACAAACAATTTAACTTCAGGTATTATTATCATCTTTACATTGCTAACTTCAACTGTTGAGGCATTTCGTATTCCCGCCGCAAGTGCACTTATGCCCTCTTTGCTAGATAAAGATAAATTCACAATCGGGCAAGCGGCAAGTTTTACCTTTACTCAAATATCAACGCTTTTGGGATTTTCACTTGCAGGGCTTTCTATTGCATTAATAGGCTCGGGCCCTACCTTGCTTATAGACGGTTTAACTTTTCTATGCTCTGCATTACTTATTTTTGCTATAAAAAATAAAGAGAAAATTAAAACGAGTTCGATAAATTTGCGTAAAGTAATTGTAAACTTTATTGAAGGTGCGCAATTTTTTTTGAAAAATAAAGCTATACAAACGCTTGCTCTTTTGGGTGTGCTTTTGAATTTATCTACAATGGCACTTAGCATTTTTCAAACGCCTTATGTGCAAGATTATTTAAACTCGGGTGCTGAGATGCTATCATACATAAAAACTCTTTCGGCACTTAGTATAGGGATAGGTGCTGCAATAGCACCTAAAATTACAAAAATTCAAAACAGCAAAGTATTTTTAATTTCGGGAATTGTATTTGGCGGTTGCTTTATACTTGCCGCAATCGTTCCCTATATCCCGTATTTTTCGCTTAAAATGATTGTTCTAACAATTTCTATGTTAGGCATGGGATTAGCTTGTGGCTTTATAATTGTTGTTAGCGGCGCTTGTAAAATGAAAGCCGTACCACTTGATATGATGGGAAGAATAACAGGAATTTACGGCGCAATAATGCAAACCGCATTACCAGTGTCATCATTCATTTGTTCTTTTTTAGTGCTATATCTACCGCTTACTTATGTTTGGGCAATATTCGGCATTTTATCTGTGTTTTCTTTTTTAACACTGTTTTTTACAAAACGCTTAAAGGCATTAGATAATTTTCATTAACAATAATTTACTAAAACAAAATGCAAAACATCTATTGACAAAACAATAAAAAAAATGTATATTAGAATAAGTTAGCATAAACTAACTTATTCTAATATACTCGCCGCTGATATAGCGGTTAATTTTAAAACAGCAAGTTAGCTTGTGCTAACTTGGATAATTTAGGAGATGTATTATGAGTGTTGTAATAGTTGGCGGCAACGAATGTATGGAGCGACGATATATTGATACTTGCAAACAATACGGCTGTAAGGCTAAAGTTTTTACAAAGATGAAAGGCGATGTTCGCAGCAAGTTTGGCTCACCCGATATAATTATATTATTCACAAACACGGTTTCACACAAGCTTGTTGCATGTGCAAACTGTGAAGCAAAGCGTTGCAACGCAAAAGTAGAGCGCTGTCATTCAAGCTCACTTTCTGCGCTTAAAAATATTTTAGGGGCTATATAATATGATAACCGAAAATTTGTTAATCGAGCATTGTTCTTTAACATTATCTTCTTTAAAAACAGCAAGTTTATTTACTATAAAATTTCATAATAAAAGCACTTTAAATGATGATGTGAAATTTTGGAATGAAAAATTTACTAAACGCGGTGTAAAAGTACAACTTTTAAAAACAAATGAAAATTCTGCGCTTGTATATGTGTACAGGCATGATATGCTTAAAAACGATATGTTGAATGAAAAAGCAAGCGCTGTGTTATCTCAATATGGGTATGAAAATTTAAGTGTTCACTTAGCTTTAAAACGGTTATCGCAAAGGCTTTGTGCATGTGAAGAATTCCCACATGAAATTGGCTTGTTTTTAGGTTATCCGCCTGAAGATGTCCAAAGCTTTATATGCAATAAAGGAAGAAATTGCAACCTTTGCAGATATTGGAAAGTTTATAATAACGAAAGCGAGGCTTTACTTAAGTTTGCAAAATACGACAAATGCAAAGCTATATACAAAAAACTGTGGCACGAAGGACGAGATATTTTAAGGCTAACCGTTAAAAAACGGGCAGTAGCTTAAATATACAATTATTTATTTAAAGGAGAATTTTAGAATGAGTAAAGTAGCAATTGTTTATTGGAGCGGAACAGGAAACACAGAGGCAATGGCAAATTATATTGCCGAGGGTGCGAAAAATAAAGGAGCAGAAGTTGATGTAATAACCTGCGATAATTTCACAAAAGATATGGTATCAAATTATACCGCTATTGCTTTTGGTTGCCCATCTATGGGTGCCGAAGTATTGGAAGAAACCGAGTTTCAACCAATGTGGGACAGCGTAAAAGATAGCCTTAGCGAAACGAATGTATTGCTTTTTGGCTCTTACGGTTGGGGAGACGGCGAGTGGCTAAGAAACTGGGAAGAACAAACCACTGCTAAAACCTTAGAAACATATATGTGCAATGAAACTCCCGATGCTGACGCACAAGCCGCTTGCATAACTTGCGGAGAAAATTTAGCATAAAACTTTATTTCAAATATACTAAAAACCTAAGAATATCATTCTTAGGTTTTTAGTTGTTGGAGGGATATATGACAAAGGAAACAAAGCTAATTATTAATTTATCAAGAAGGCTGCTTCTTGAAACTTTGCTTACAGAAAAACAAATAGCAAAAATGCTATTTGTATCCGAAACAACACTAAGGCAGCTATATATTCAAAAGTTTGGTTTGCCCCCAAAAAGATATATTCGTTATGTTAAATTATGCAAGGCAAAAACAATGATACGCACAACAAATAATACGATTAGCGAAATTGCGTATAATATAGGGTATATAAACACAAGTAAATTTGCTGAAGCTTTTCGCAATACATATGATGTAACTCCGTCGAAATATCGCAAAAATTGCGATTTTGGAGTGGATAAAATGAAAGAAAATTTGGTAAAATAAAATTAAAAACAGCATGGAGGAATATATATGTTACACTGGATTACAAAAGAAAGAAAATGGATTTTTGCGGCAGGTGCAGCTGTAGGTGCAGTTGTAGTTAGTTTTTTAAGCACAAAAAAAGCACACGATTTGGCAGTAAAAGGTGTTGCAAACAGTATGTTATTAAAGGATAAAGTTTTAGAAAACGTTGTTAATATAAAAGAACAGGCAGACGATATTTGTACAGAGGCTAAAATGGCCGCTAAAAATGAATGTGTATGCGGCGAGGATTGCGACTGCACAAATGAATAAAATTCAAGGAGAAGCTTATGAAGTATTATATAGTTTATGATAAGCACTCTCGCCTTCGAGTTCGGTTTGGAAAATACATACTTACAAGGGAGCAATGTTACGGGCTTTGTGACATGCTCCTTTGTGTTAATGGCGTAACGAATGTTGTTGCAAATGAAATTAATGGTTCGGTGCTTGTAGAATATAAGCAAAGCAATGCGCGAGATATAGTTTTAAAAACGCTAAATTCTTTAACACTATCCGATATTAAAAACGGCGCCCCAACTGAAAAGCAGCGAGCGGTATTTATAGAAAACCAGATGAAAAAGCGCATAGTAAAACATTGCGCTTTTCATCTTGCAAAGCATTTTCTCTTACCTGCATATCCGCATAGAATTTATACTTTCATTCGTTCTGTTCGATATGTAAAAAATGGATTTAAAGCACTTTCAAACAGAAAAATTAATGTTGAAGTTCTTGATGGCACTGCCATATCCGCTTCACTTTTATCAAAAAATTATAAAACAGCTTCGTCTACAATGTTTTTATTAAAACTTTCCGATTTGCTACTTGAATACTCTAATTTAAGGGCAAAAAATGCTTTAGCGCAAAATCTTACAATTAATGTAGATAAGGTTTGGCTTATAAAAGATGGTATAGAAATTGAAGTTCATCACAGTGATATTATTTTAGGGGATATTCTTCGTATAAGAAAAGGCAGTTTAATACCGATGGACGGCACTGTTGTAAATGGCGATGCGCTTGTAAACGAGGCAACTATGACAGGCGAGCCTACTGCTGTGCATAAATCGAAAGACAGCACAGTTTTTGCAGGCACCGTTATTGAAGACGGTGAAATTGATATAAAAGTTCACAGCCTGCAAAACAACTCGCGCATTGCAAAAATTATTGATTTAATTGATACAGGAGAAAAAGAAAAGGCAACGCTACAAGGAAAAGCGGAATTGCTTTCCGACAAGATAGTTCCTGTAAGTTTTGGGCTTTTCTTTGTTACTTTAGTTCTTACAGGTAGTATCACAAGGGCTCTTTCGGTACTTATGGTAGATTTTTCATGTGCAATTAAACTAACAACACCTATTACAATTATATCGGCGCTTAAAGAAAGTGTAACCCATGAAGTACTTGTTAAAGGCGGAAAATATCTTGAAGTATTATCAAAGGTAGACACCGTTGTTTTTGATAAAACAGGTACGCTAACAAATGCTGTTCCCAAAGTATCAAAAATAATTTCTCTTGTAGACGATTATTCACAAGATGATGTGCTAAAAATTGCTGCTTGCCTAGAGGAACATTTTCCTCATAGCGTTGCATCTTCCATTGTAAAAGAAGCAAAAGATAGAAATATACATCATCCTGAAGAACATGAAAAAATTAAATATATTGTAGCACATGGTATAGCGAGTATATTTGCCGGGAAACATTCGATTATCGGAAGTAAACATTTTGTTTTTGAGGACGAAAAAGTTCCATTTCCAACGGATAAAGAAAAATATATTAATGAACAAATTGGCAGCGACAGTGCAGTTTATCTTGCTATCGACAATGTACTTATAGGAATTATATGTGTAAATGATCCACCAAGGGCAGATGCTAAATACACAATTGATATGCTAAGGCAAGAGGGCATAAAAAACATCTATATGATTACAGGCGATGGCGAAAATAACGCAAAGCACACTTGCTCAATGCTTGGTATTGATAAATATTATGCATCTATTCTTCCAGACGGCAAAGCTAAAATAATTGAAAAATTAAAAATTGAGGGCAAAACTATCCTCATGGTTGGTGACGGCATAAATGATACCCCGGCGCTAAGTGTTGCAGACGTATCACTAACATTAAATGGATCTTCCGACATTGCAAGAGAAATTGCGGATATTTCTGTGCTATCACATGAGCTTATAAAAATAGTGGAAATACGTAGGCTTGCAAAAAAGCTAATGCAAAAAGTTTACAAACAGTATGGAATAATTGTTTCATTTAATACTGCTTTAATCAGCCTTGGTATTTTTGGTATTTTAACAGCAAACGCTACTGCGTGGCTTCATAACGCCTCTACTATCGCTCTTACTTTAACATCGGCAAAACCTATTATGAATAAAACAGATATAATTTTGAAACAGGAGAAAAAAAATGAAACAACATAAATTTTGGGCTTTTATTTCCATTTTTGCAATGATAATGTGCATATATTCAGGGCATAAGCATAAATAAAAAATCACTGAAATCATAAAATAATCATAAAAGCTTGGCATTTTAACCTTTTTCACTAAGGTTAAAATGCCAAGCTTTAAACGTTAAAACTAAAACCAATTTCAAAATTTTAATCTACTTTTAAAGTGCAGCAAACATTAACAAATATTTAAATAATAAATATTTGTATGAATGAGCCACATCTGTTATTATATATGTTATATAACTGTAAATTGCTGTTAAAAACAACGGAGGAATATAAATGAAAGAAAACAAAACACAATATTTTGCAATGTTTTTACTTTTAATTGTTGCTGTAATATGGGGTTCGGGCTTTATTGCATCGCAAATGGCACTTGATGCAAATGTTAGCCCTGAACTACTAATGATGGTTAGATTTAGCATAGCCACCATTATAATAGGAATAGCATTTCATAAAAAAATAAAAGCAAATAAGTTTAATAATATCAAAAAAATATTACCCGGTGGCTTTTTTTTGTTTTTTGCATTTTTTACACAAATAATAGCTTTGCAATATACAACGCCGGCAAATAATGCATTTTTAACAGCAACAAATGTTGTTATGGTGCCGTTTATTTGGTGGGCAATATCAAAAAAAGTGCCAAAGCCCAATATTTTTGTGGCTTCTGTGTTATGTTTGGTTGGTGTTGCGCTATTATCTGTAAAATTTAATGAGGGCTTAAATTTTGCCTTAGGCGATTGGCTTACAATTCTTTGCGCGTTGCTTTTTGCAGGGCATATTGTTTCATCAGGGCTTGTTGCGGATAAAATTGATACACCAATTATTGTTTTTTATCAATTTGCTACTGCAACAGTTTTATCAATTGCTGTATTTTTACTATTTACAGAAAAAAATATTTCGGCGCTTTATGATATCAATGCGCTAGGCCCACTTTTATATTTGGGATTGCTAAGTACTTGCCTTTGCTATTTTTTGCAAATATATGGGCAAAAACATGTAAGCGCATCAAAATCTGCAATTATTTTAGGCACAGAAGCGCTTTTTGGTAGTTTGTTTTCGGTATTGCTTGGCTATGATGCATTAACATGGAATATGATAGCCGGTGGAGCCGTGATAATGGTTGCTCTTATTGCAACAGAGTATACCGGGGCAAAAAAATTGTCGTCGAAATTAAATTCTAAGAATTAATTTAAAGAATGTCCATTTACGATTTATATATTTATATGTTATAATTTGTGTATACAATATAACTTTACACAAAATTTTTATTAAACAAATACCGCGAAAGGTAGCTCAAAACATGTCATTCAAAAAAAGCACCGTAAAAAACTATATTTTAATTTCAATTGGTACAGCACTTTTTTGCTTTAGCACAACATACTTTATCTTACCTGCAAGTTTATATAATGGTGGTGTGCTAGGCACATCGCAAGTTATACAAACCGTGCTTAAAGACATACTTTTGCTAAATATTCCTGCCGAAATAGAGATTGCAGGTTTTTTAAACTTATTTTTTAATATACCGCTTTTTATACTTGCATATAAAAGTATGTCTAAAAAATTTTTGATTAAAACACTTTACAGCATAGGGTTGCAAACCTTTCTATTTACAATATTTCCACCGCTAAAAACCCCAATTGTAAGCGACATATTAACCTGTGGAATTATCGGCGGCGCAATAGCGGGTGCAGGCATAGGCATAGTGCTTTTTGCAGGTGCTTCAACGGGCGGCGTTGATATTCTGGGTATGTTTTTTACTTTAAAGTATAAAAATTTCTCTGTTGGCCATTTTTCAATAATTTATAACTCGATTTTATATCTTTTATGCAGTGTAGTGTTTGATATTTCCATTGCGATATATTCGGTTATTACTATTTTTGTAACATCTATAGTAGTTGATAAATTCCATGCCCAAAACATTAGAATTATGGCGATAATATTTACGGAAAACAACGAATTATCGCATAATATTATAACTCAAATGCATAGAGGCGTAACAATGTGGAACGGCAAAGGTGTTTACACCATGCAAGAAAAAACCATTCTTCTTACCGTAATTTCTAAATATGAGATAAATTTTCTAAAATCACTTGTAAAACAACATGATGAAAACGCCTTTCTTATTCTTAGCGAGGGATTAGATGTTATGGGTAATTATGAAAAACGCATGGAAACTTAAATAAAAATATGAATATTTAAAACAAACCGAATGATAATTATATTTACTACATGTTTTTTATGTTGCATATATAAATATTATAACTAAAGCCTACTGAACACCTTGTTATTCAGTAGGCTTTAATTATTGCTTTGTATTATTAGTTATTGTTAAGCGCTATATTTTGCAAGTTTAATTTTAGTGTTATTTATGGCACTATGTGTTTAAAGCCCAATTTGAAGTAAATCTTGCTTTGTTATTATAATTTCTAAGTTTCCGTTTCTTGTGCGAAGCTCGTCTATAAACATTTTTTCGTTATCTATGCTTTTTAGCTCTATCTCATAACTAAGTTTAAACAAACTGCCCATATTGGTTGTTTTTGCCGATAGTAAATCAACATTGTTTGTGTAGTTTTTAAAAATATCGTCAAAAACATTAGTATAATTTAAATCTTCGGGTATTACTATATGCAGTGTTCTTATAACTTTGTTTTGCTTGCCAAATTCGCAAATATTTAAAACAAGCATAAAGGCGCAAGCAATTATTGTGAACAATACTGCATAACCTATATAACCCATACCTATTGTAAGGCCTGTGCACATAGCGGTAAAAATAGCTACTATCTCTTTTGCTGTGCCCGGTACAGAACGAAAACGCACAAGGCTGAACGCCCCTGCTACCGCAACACCAGCACCTATATTGCCGTTTACCATTATTATAACCATTGTAACAGCAAGCGGAAGCATTGCTAAAGTTATTAAAAAACCTTGCGTACATTTAGTTTTTAGTGCATAAATTCTTGCAGTTATTATGCCTAAAAATATTGAAGATATCATGCATATGAAAAAATCTGCAAGAGATAAGCTAATTGCACCCTCAGTGCTGAAAATTCCGCTAAAAAATGCATCAAACATTACTTGCCCTCCGTGTGTTTAAATATTTTGGCAATATAAATTGCTCATATCCTACGCCATATTTTGAAAATGATGTTTTATATATTTTATTCTTACTTAAAAAATTAACAAGCCAAAACGGTAAACCGTTTAATGTTTTAACTTCCATTAATACATAATTATCGTCTAAAACACTAATATCATTTTCACTGGCGAAAAGTGATATTTCACTGTCGCGCATTTTTATGTTAAAATCAAAAGTTATGCGTAAATTTTCATCCGCTTTGCAAAAATACGCTTCCCTTTCATAAGATAGATATACTTTTGGTAAAAGTTCGCCCTTATTGCTAATAAAATAATCTATCTCGTTTTTAATTTGTGAATTCTCGCAAAGAGGTTTTTTACTTATTAAATAATCGCACGCATCATTTTGTGAGGATAAAATTCTGCGTTTATAAACTGTGCCGTTGAATTTCTTTTTAAGCTCTATAAAGGCGTTGTTATCGCTTTTTGGCTCACCGTAAATTCTAAGGCGCAACTTTTCTTTATATTTTGGTTTTTCTATTGAATGACGTATAATTTTATAGTCCTGTGTATCAAAGTAAATATTTGAAATTTTATGCCTTCCGTATTCATCTTGCTGCATGTAGTTTCTCATTACGGCACATAAACTAATGTGCTGGTTTTTTGTAAGTTTATATTTTATTTCACTTCTTGCAAAAATTGTTTGCAAATTGCTCATATTTTCACCTCGTTTTTAATCTTTAGTAAGTATATTATATTTGCTCAAACTTAAATATACTTAAATTAATCTAATGATGTTTGTGAAACAATTGTAAAAAAACATACAAAATAAAAAAACAAAATAAAAAAGCACCCTATCATGAGTGCTTTGCATGCTTTAACTTATAAAAATTTTTCATTTTATGTGGAATTAAATGGTTTTAAATGAAAATGTGAAATAAGAGCGCACAATATATCCCATAACTTAAAATATGATAGTAAAAATAATATCACTATCATTTTTGCACTCTGCTGTAATTTTTGCACCGTGCATATCACAAATAGATTTTGCTATTGAAAGCCCTATGCCAAAACCTTTGCTTTCGCTGTTTCTCGCTTTATCGTTTCTGTAAAATCTGTCGAAAAGTTCGTTGTGTTTGCCTATTTCAAAGCCATCACATTTATTTTCAATTTTAAAAATCTTTTTGCCGGGTTTTTCTTGCACTATAATAATAATTGCACTGTTTTCAGGTGCGTATTTTACGGCGTTTTCTAAGAGTATACTAAGCAAATTACACACAGCATTTTCATCGCCGTTAATTAAAACATCACTTTTAATATTTGTGTTAAGCGTTAAATTACGGCTTTGCATCGCAGAGGAAAACTCTTTCAAAGCACCGCTTAAAAGTTCACTTAAATTAAGCTGCTTTTTAATAATTCTTTCTTGTTGTTCATCTAATTTTGTGAGCGACACAAGATTTTCCACAAGGCTATTAAGCCGTTTCACCTGTGCACCTATACTGTTCGTCCACTCGCTTTCGCCGTTTTCAAGTTCTATAACTTCGCTGTCTGCCTTTATAATTGTAAGCGGCGTTTTAAATTCGTGGCTAACATCTGTTATAAACATTTTTTGCCTTTCGTAACTTTGTGCAATTGGTGCAACCGCTTTTTTTGAGAATATACACGAAAGTGCAAAAATAAGTATACTTGCACCTAGTGCTATAAGCGCAGAGAACCGAGCATATCTTTCAAAACTTATAATGTCCTCTTCAATGTCAAGAAAAAAATACGAATAACCTATCTGATTTTCAACTTTTGCATATTTAAAATTCTCTATTGTGCCGTTTAAGCTATTATTTTCATCAACTTGTAAGGCAAAACCAACGGCATCTTCAGGTGAAATATAAGATATGTTTTTTGTATCCACATAATCAAATTCGCCCTTTGCGTTGTTTTTAACAACAAAATACCTTGTGGTAAAGGCAATTTCTTTTGCAAAATTGCTTTTGTGAGGTGGTGGGGCAATGTGTGCGTTTGCTTTTCCGGTGTCAGAATAATTGTTATTGATATTTTCATTTGTGGTTTCGTTAATATTTTCCTCTTTTTGTTCGTTATGGTTAGTTAGTTCACTACTGTAAATATCATTGTTGCCGTACATATATAGTTCACCGTTAATAAGCAAATTTAAAACATCATCTGCATGGTTAATCATAGAAAAATAATTTGCAGCATTTACGCAAACAGCAATTAATATTAGCACAATAACACTTATTGTTGTTGTTAGCAACACAAATTTTTTCTGTAATTTTTTAAGCATATTTCTCCCTCCAGCTAATGTCCTGTGTTTCTTGTGGCTTTAATTTTTTACATGTGCATGTGCAAGCCGCGCCAAATTGGATAAAAAATATGAATAACCGAAATGAAGTGTAGGTTATTCATATTATACCACAAAACTTAAATATAACTAAAAAACATAAGGGCGTTTCATTATTAAAATGAATCGCCCAAAGTCGCATGAAGTTCATACACTCGAAAATTTATATTGTTTAAATTTTTTGCAGATGTTTCATGAAACTTTAATAATTTAATGTCCTTTTAAAAAATATTTCTCAAAACTAATTTATCAATTTCATAGCCAATAATAAATAACAATTTTTAAATATTATCACATCAACGGTGCAAAAGTTCTTAAAATTCCCAATGTAATAAACTTTATTATACTAAATTTACCTTTATGCTTAATATCTTCAAGCGTTATTTCATGGCATTTATTTTGTGTTAGTAAAAAATCTGCTTTAATATCTTTTATAACAGATGAGCGATACAACCAAACGCCACATTCATAATGTAAACTTAAGCTTCTGTAATCAAGGTTAATTGTTCCAACAACCGCGGTTTTATCATCGCTAATAAACATTTTTGAATGGATAAACCCCGGAGTGTATTCAAAAATTTTAACTCCTGCTTTTATAAGCTGTTCATAGTAAGAACAAGAGAGAAAATGCACTAACTTTTTATCCGGAACACCCGGCAGAAGTATTCTTACATCAACACCGGATTTTGCCGAAGTTATAAGCGATACCATCATTTCTCTACTAATAATTAAGTATGGGCTTGTGATATAAACATAGTTTTCCGCACGATTTAGCATTGTCATGTAAATTGTTTCTCCAACTGCATCTTTGTCTAAAGGCGAATCTGAAAAGGGTTGAACAACACCGTCAGCAGGATAAGATTTTGTTGGTTTATATACAGAAAACTCTTCAATGTTTTCTGTAACAGAGCCCCACATAGAAAGAAACATAACAGTTAAATTATACACAGCATCGCCTTTTAACATAACTGCTGTATCTTTCCAATGTCCGTATTTCACTTTATGGTTAATATATTCATCGGCTAAATTAATGCCTCCTGTAAACCCTGTATTGCCGTCTATAACACATATTTTTCTATGGTCTCGATTATTGAAATTTGAATTAAAAAGATGATTAAAACGATTAAACGCCCTGCAATCTATTTTATGGTTACTAAGCCTTTTGCTGAAATCTGACGGCAAAGTAGTTAAACAACCGAAATCATCAAAAAGCACTCTAACATCAACTCCACTTTCAGCCTTGCTAATCAGAACTTTTTCTATTTCACCCCACATTTTTCCTTCTTCAATAATAAAGTATTCTAAAAAAATAAATCTTTCAGCTTTTTGCAACTCTAAAAGCATAGCTTCTAACTTCTCTTCGCCCAATTTAAAATACCACGCTTTTGTGTTTATATGGGCAGGTGCATAAGCAATTTTACTCAAATATTCAGATTGCCTACATGCTTGTGGGTCATCTTTCAGCAGTTCAAAGCATTGATTTTTATTATCAATCATTGCATTTTCAAGAGTTCTCTCGATTTTTTTATATACTGCTTTTTTTCGCTTACTCACCCTATGTCCGCTAAAAAAAACATATATTAAACCGCCTACTAACGGAACAGTAAACATTAAAATAATCCATGTTATTTTGTTCTCTTGATATGTGTCTTGTATCATAATATAAACGATACATAATAAACTAAAAAGTGGCAGGATAATAAGCAACCACTCGGAGTAATCGCCAAGTAAGTAAACAAGCCCAATTAATACACCAATTTGAAAAAAAACTGTTATAAGTACCGCAACAGCACGTGCAACAATATTTGAAAGTGCATTTTTCATTCTAATCTCCTTGCATTAACATTTGTTTTTTCGTGTCATAATACGTTCACCTTTAGGTTCTTTTAGCATGGTTTTTTTAAACCCCAGTTTTTTATAAAGTTCTATTGCATTCACATTATTTTCATGAACAGACAAATATATTTTTTTACAGTTATATTCATCATACAGTTTTTGCACAATTAACTCTATAGATTTTTTTCCATACCCTTTGCCTTGGTATTTTTTATCTATCATAAATCTATCAAGCCACACCTGTGGCAAAAATAATAGCCTGTTTTTACCATGCATGGCAAAGCCTATCAAAATATTGTTTGTGTAAATTCCATAAAAATTCCACTTCATATTATATGCATCATTTTTAGCATCGTTTAAACACTGTGCGGAATTTTCTATAAAATGGCTTTGTTCTTCATGAACCGATAAATTTTTAATTATATCCCATTTTTCCCTTGGTATAATTTTAATGTATACTTCGTTTAATTCGTTCATGTTAATCACTCTGCTTTTTGTTTTGGAAAAAATTCCAATTGAATAGATATTATGATATTTTCGCCTTGTTTTTATAGTAACTCTTCGCTATAAAAACATCATAAAATTATAAAGGCCGGGCACTGCTTATATTAAATTTTCTTTAACATTAAAATTCACACATGTTATTTAATCAACTTTACTCATATTTCCAATATCTTCGCATAACAAACCCGATAGATATTCAATCATTTCGCAAAATAAATCAATTTTTTTCTTTCCAAATTTTTCTTCAATAGCGCGTTCTATTTCGTTTTCATAACTTGCGGTACTTTCGTAATCTATTGGGCTATCGGGATTTAAAGATAGGTAAAATACTCGCTTGTCGGTTTTGCTTTGCGTTCTTAAAACATATCCCTTTTTGCAAAGTTGGTTTATTTTCTCGGTTACAGACGGGCGAGTTATTTTTAATATATCGGCAATTTGTGAAGAAGTATATTCGTTAGGGTGCGCTTCAATTATATTAAGGTATAATGTATCATGGTATGAAAGCGCACTTTTTTTATCATGAGCATAAAGGCGTTTAAGTTCGTATATTGCTGTGTCATGTGTTATTTTGTGTAGTGCTTTGGTTAATTTTTTGCTCATACCGATACTCCTTAAAACAAATAATAGATTTTAGTTATTTCGAGCTAACTATTTAACACTAACTATATTAAACTAATTATTTGATATTGTCAAGATAAATTTATTTAATTTCACCTTATAAGCTTTACAAAAAAGAAAGTGATGCAAAAATTAAATAGTTTACAACCATATAATTGCTTGACAAAAAGAAAAATAAAAAGCGAAACATGTGGCTTTGTGCTAACACGTTTCGCTTTTATATGCTTGATTATTATATTATTAAAAAGGCAATGGCTACACACTATGGAATAAGCGAAAAGCTATGTGTGTTTGCATTCAAAGTGTAAAAAAAGAAATTGCTTTTAATTTATACAAACCTTCTCTTTTTTGCTTTGTTGCGAGAATAAGTTTTTTTGGCAAATTGAGAATTATGCCTGCCGCTTTGTTTTGCTTTTTTGCGAGATTCAACTTTTATTGTGGCAACAGGCCTACCACATATTTTAATGCCTTGCATTTGCTCAATTACAGTGCTTAAAACATCGGTTGGAACCGCAACAAATGTATTTTCTTTTTCAATTGTCACTTTGCCTATTTGTTTTGATGACATGCCTGTACGTTCGGTTATAGCACCTATAACATGGTTAGCGCTACAACGTGAAGACGAACCTATATTTAACATCATCTTGCTAAAACGTGAACCCTCGTCGTCGTTTCTTGCTTTGCGCTCTCCCCTTTTTTCAACGGTTTGCACAGGGATGTTTGGTAATTCATCAAGATCTTCATTGCTGTTTTTAAGCGCCATATTTGCAAGTGTGCACGCTATATCATATGTATCACAGCCGCTTTGTATTAAAGCATCTACCATTTGTTTTGCATAGGCGTTTGTGCCCTCTTGCAAGGCGTTTTGCACTGTTTGTATATTTTGCAAAAGCCTGCTTTCTTTAATATCTTTTGTGCTGGGTAATGCTATATGCTCTATATCAGATTGTAATTTTTGGGCAAGGCGTTTTATTGTCATAACTTGTTGTTTGCCACAGCAAATTGTAATAGCGGTGCCGCTTCGCCCTGCGCGCCCTGTGCGCCCTATACGGTGCACATAGTAATCCGCCATTCTTGGTATATCATAGTTAAACACAAAATCTATATCGCTAACATCTATGCCACGCGCGGCAACGTCTGTTGCTATTAATATTTGTGTTTTACCTTTTTTAAAAGATGCCATAACATTTGTGCGTTGTTGTTGTTTCATATCGCCGTGTATGCCTTGTGCTGCATATCCGCCCTCACACAGCATTGTTACAAGTTCATCTACCATGCTTTTAGTGTTTGCAAAAATAATGGCACGTTGCGGTTTATTATATGCAATTAAAAGTTTAAGTGCTGCATCTTTATGCTGTTTTTTTACATCAACATATATTTGTTTAATTTCTTTTAGGGTAGCTTTGTTTTGAACAAGATTAACTTGCACGGGGTTTTTTTGAAATTGCTTTGTAATGTCTAAAATGCCTTTTGGTATTGTTGCCGAAAAAAGCACAGTTTGGCGTTCTTTCGGTGCATCTTGTAATATTGTTTCAATATCTTCTTTGAAACCCATGTTTAACATTTCATCAGCTTCATCAAGAATAATCATTTCAAGCTTGTTTAATTTTAATGTGCCACGCCTTATGTGGTCCATTATTCGGCCGGGCGTGCCAATTACCATATTAGCACCACGCAAAAGCCTAAATTGCGTTTTGTAGTCTGCGCCGCCGTAAATATCTGCCGTTTTTACATGTGGCATATAAGGCGAAAGTTTGCGAATTTCTTCGCCGCATTGTTGTGCTAGCTCTCTTGTGGGCGAAAGTATTAGTACTTGAATGGTATTT
>CAYJGM010000003.1:60174-66442 GCA_964369495.1 uncultured Bacteroides sp.
CGCTCTACTGCCGGAATTGCAAATGCAATTGTTTTGCCCGTTCCTGTTTGTGATTGTGCTAAAATATCAACACCGGAACGTGTTAGGGGAATAGTTTGTGCTTGTACAGGGGTTGTTTGCGTAAAGCCCATTTCGTCGATGGCTTTAAGAATGTTTGGGTGCACGCTTAATTGTGCGAAAGTAGTTGTGCTCATAAATCTCCTTTTGTGTAAACGTCAAAAAAATGCGAGATGCAACCGCACCTCGCTTTAGCCGTTGCACTTTGAGTTTATGCGCATTACAAGTGCACTATGGCTATACATTACGTCTCGATTACATATTGTAACACATAAATACAATAAAAGCAAACTATATTTTTTATTGTAAAGCATCAACTATAATTTACACTTTTACAAAAATTGCTTTTTGCTTTCAATTTTCCATTTACAATACATTTTCGGCAATTTTTTAATCGGGTTTCTATATTTTAAAAAGCAACTGAAATATGACATTAATACGAGAATAAAAGAAAATTAATTTTTAATAAAATATTATATATTAATAATAATCACAAATTTTATTAATGTTAAACAGTTTTACAACTTTAAATAATTAATGAAAAGCTTTTTAAAATAATTTAAAAAACTTGCTAAACTTTTAAATTAAGCATATTTAATAACAAGCAATTAAAAGAAAATTGTAACTTTGTGGTTTTAAAATTTTTTGCTTTATAATTTTAAATTAACTTTTTATATTTTCTACCAATTGTTTCCGTAACTAATGGCCTTAACCGGACATGCCAGCAAGCAATCTCCACATTCATCACATCGAGATTTATCGATAGTATAACAATTATTGTCGTTATTAATTGCCTTAAACGAACATACTTCTTTACATTTTCCACATCCAATACATTTTTCATCGTCAATTAACATACCGGTAGTTCTTTTTTCCCAACCACCATACGAGAAAAATGTTCTTTCAACTTTGTTTTCTCGGCTAACTTTTTCAAAATCGTAATCAAAAATATCGCCTCTTGCCTTTGTAACACAAAAAGTTACCATTGCAGGATATTTGGCTACATCTTGAATTCCCATATCAAACATTGGATTATTCTTAGATTTTATCTCTTCAAGGCTAACTTCTTTAACTTCCCCTGTAAGCCTAATTGCATAGCCGGGCTCGAATACATATTCGCCATTTTCTGCATGCTCAACAGTTGTGCTTGCGCTATATAAACCACAAACAGATACCCTTTTACCTAATTTTAATTGATTATAAAACGACTTTGTGTACATAGTCATAAAATATATTCCCTCATCGTCGTATGCTCTAAAATGCGCCATTCTTGTTTGAGGGGCATCTGCATCTAAAGTTGCAAAAACAACTGTTCCTATTTTTTCAAACGCCTCATAAATTTCCTTAATTGTCATAATTAATTTCCCTTTCTTATTTGTAAAACAGCTTAAATTAAGCCAAAAACTATGTATAATACCCCTGCAATTCCTAGTGCTACTAAAGTATATGGAAGTTGTGTTTTTACATGTTTAACCGCAGGCACGCCTGTCATTGATGAAGTGAAAATAACGCTGTCGGATATTACTGAGTTTTGGTCGCCAAACACTGCCCCTGATATTATAGCGCCAAGGGTAAGGGCAATGTTGCCGCCCCCTAAAATAGCCATGGGGATAGCTAGCGGAATAATTATTGCCGCTGTGCCGCCACTTGTGCCTGTTGAAAATGAAATAACGCTTGCAAGCAAGAAAATCATTATAGGCAAAAACTGAATAGACACTACTTCAAATAAATTCAACAAGAAAACAGCTGTTCCAACCCTTGCCAATGAATCGCTAAAAATATATGCAATAAATAAAAGCAATGTAACGGAAAATGTTTTTTTAAAGCCTTCAAAATACCAAGTGAGTATATATTTAAAAGGTATTTTTTGCACTTTGTAATAAATTAAAGTAACAGCCAATGTAATAAGCGCCGAATAAAACACGGCGGATGCTCCATCTCCCATCATTATGTTTCCCGAGCCTGTAATAAATAGAATAGTAAAAATACCAATTACTAAAACAGCTAAAGGAACAATCATGTTTCTGGCTTTAGTATTATCTTTTATTATCTTTTTCTCTTCGCTGTTTTCTTTTTCGTCATATACAATTTTTTTCACAGGCCCAATTTCAAAGCCGAATATTATTGAAATAAAAAGAAATAAAAATAATGCAATTGTATAAAACTGAAACGGAATAGCGCTTATTACATAAGAAAATTCATTGCCCTGTAAACTTTCAACAGTGGCAAGAAGGCCTGTTGTTAATGCTGCTGCGCCTCCAAATGGTATAATCCAAGCTATAGGTGAAGCTGTACTATTAGTTATTAAAGCAAGCTTTTCAATTGGAATTTTAGCCGATTTAAATAAAGGTTTGCCAACTACCGCGGTTATGGCCATAGAGCTTGTACCATCTACAAACATTAATGTGCCTATTATCATTGCCGAAAGTTGCGCTATTACTTTAGATTCTGTTTTAACTTTTTTTTCTTGTAAAAACTTAATAAGCCCGTCTACTCCGCCTGATTTATCTGTAGCGGAAATAATTGCTCCAACTAATAAAATAAACATCGTGGTTTTCATTGAAGATATATTAGTTATTTGATTGATAAACATATCGCCGCCAACAAAGCTGTTTTCTTTAACTAAAATTAATATTATAGCCGCAAATATACCGCTTAATATAGAGATAAACGGGTTTTTAATAATTAAAATTAATGTAAAACAAATGATAATTGGAATAAGAGATAAAACGCCATAATCCATTTTAATGCCTCTTTCTACTTGATTTTTTTATTATACTATGCTACTATTATAATGTCATATAAAATAAAAAACAAGTACGCTACTTTTTGATACCTACTTTTTTCGAAAGGATAAGCTTTATGGATAAAAACTTATTTGGGAAATGCCCCTATTTTACTAGCCAAAAACTATTATCAAGCAAATGGGCTTTGTATATTCTTTATTTGTTATCGCAAGATACGTTAAGATTTAACGAGCTTCAACGAAGAATTCCGGAGAAAATAACCCACACTTCATTAGCAAGGCAACTAAAATTTCTTGAAAAAAGCGGCCTTGTTGTAAGAAAAGAATACACTCAAGTTCCACCAAAGGTAGAGTATTATTTATCTGACATGGGTGAAGAATTTAAACCGGTTTTAGATGCTTTAGGTGTTTGGGGGAAAATGTATATTAATACTTTCACCGAGAAATAGTAATTTCAATAGTAGCGTATTATAAGCTGTTTGTAATTGTTCATATTCTCAGTTTTATTATGGCGGTTCATTTCAGCAGGTAAAAGTTGCATTTAATAACCTGAAATTATTGATAACACTTATTTTTCACATTATATAAAAAGCTAAACTTTCAAAATTTATTCAAAATATTACGTATTATTTAAATTTTAATGTAGCATCCTTGTAATGTTAATATTCATTATTTAAAATGAAAAACAGCACAATTTGAACCGCAAGTGTTAAAATTGTGCTGTTTTATTATTATTTAATTTTACTGTAAATATATTTATTTTTCAAGTTTCCATATGTCTTCGTTATATTGCCTTATTGTTCTATCCGATGAGAAAAAACCTGCCATTGCGGTATTCATAATCATTTTTTTTGCCCAGTTTTCCCTGTTTTCATATTGCTTAAAGCAAACATCTTTAACTTTAATATACTCATTTAAATCTAACAGTGTCATAAAATAATCTTTTTGTATTAATTCTGCATGTAAACGAAGCAACATGTTTGCATTTCCATGTTTTAGCATAATAGGTTCAATTAAAAAATTCACAAGTTTTCTAATGTGTTCATCGTTTATAAAGTAATCTGCCGCTTTGTATGAATTATCTTTATAAAGCTTAATTACATCTTCGCTGTTTTTGCCAAAAATAAATATATTTTCTTTGCCAACTTTTTCATAAATTTCAACATTCGCACCGTCCATTGTGCCAAGCGTTATTGCGCCATTAAGCATAAACTTCATATTTCCTGTTCCCGATGCCTCTTTTGATGCAAGTGAAATTTGCTCTGAAACATCGCAGGCCGGAATTAATTTTTCTGCCGCTGTTACGTTATAGTTTTCTATCATTACAACTTTTAAATGTTTTGAAACTTCATCATCATTTAAAATAATTTGTTGCAAACATAATATAGCGTGTATAATGTCTTTTGCAATTGTGTATGCCGGCGCAGCTTTTGCGCCAAAAATAGCGGTTATTGGCCTTTTTGGCACATTACCGTTTTTAATTTCATAGTATTTATGAATTAAATAAAGCAAATTCATTTGCTGGCGTTTATATTCATGCAAGCGTTTAATTTGTATGTCAAAAATAGAGTTTTCGTCTACATCAATATCAACTGTATTTTTAATATACTGTTTTAATGCTAGTTTATTTTCTTGTTTAATGTTTAACATTTCACTTTGGGCATTTTTATCGTTTGCAATTAATTTAAGCTTTTGCAAATTTTCAGGCGAGGTGGAGTAAATTGCCTCGTAATCGTCACCAAGTTTATTTTTAAGCCAGTTTGCAAGCGGTTTATTGCAATGCTTAAGCCATCTTCTAAATGTTATTCCATTTGTTTTATTGTTAAATTTTTCAGGGTAAATTTTATAAAATGGCGCAAGTTCTACGGCCTTTAATATTTCGGTGTGCAAATGTGCAACGCCGTTAATGCTATAACAATAATGCATGTCCATTCTTGCCATATGCACGCGCTTTTCTTTATCAATAATTTTAAGTTTTGCTTTTTTGTATTTAGCATGTGCTTTTTTATCAAGATATTTTATAATAGGCACAATTGCCGGTGCAACACTATTCAAATATTCAAGCGGCCACTTTTCTAGTGCCTCCGCTAAAATAGTATGGTTAGTATACGCACAAGTTTTTGAAACCTCGTCTATTGCGCTATCTATGTTCATACCTTTTTTAACCATAATGCGTATCATTTCGGGAATAATCATAGATGGGTGCGTATCATTAATTTGTATCGCAATATATTTGCTAAGTTTTTTAAAATCTTTACCCTCATCGCTAAGCTGTTTGAAAATTAACTGTGCCCCACAACTAACCATAAAATACTGTTGATAAATGCGCAGTAAATGCCCTGCTTTGTCGCTATCATCGGGGTATAAAAACAGCGTTAAATTTTTTGTTATGTCTGTTTTATCAAATATTATACCATTTTTTATAATTGTTTCGTCGAGCGTTTGCAAATCAAACAAATGCAATTTATTTTGTACTTTATCACTGCCTAAAATATCAACATCATACATTTTTGCACACAAAGTGAAATCTTTAAATTTAACTTTGCATTTAAAATCTGTTTTGTTTAAAATGCTGTTTTTTTCTATCCAATTATTGGGTTGTTCACACTGCATATTATTTTCAAACTGTTGTTTAAAAAGGCCCATATGGTAGTTTAAGCCAATTCCATCACCGTTTAAGTTCAAATTTGCAATGCTATCTAAAAAGCAAGCCGCAAGGCGGCCAAGCCCACCGTTTCCAAGCGAGGGTTCCGGCTCTATCTCTTCTATTTCGCTTAAATTTTTTCCGCTTTTTTCTAAAGCCGCGCTTATTTCATCGTATATTCCAAGGTTAATAAGGTTGTTTGAAAGCAGTTTACCCAATAGAAACTCTGCTGAAAAATAATATAATTTTCGGCCATCGTTTTTTTCGCTACGCTTTCCTGCCATTTGTTTTGTTAATTTTAAAAGCGCAATATAAATTTCTTCGTTTGTTGCCTGATTAATGTTTTTCTTTAAAATGCTTTCGATTTTTTTAACCATAAATGCACTTCCTTTATTTTTTCAATTAAGTTATCTTTATTTACACATCTTACGCTTTATTGAGATTTTTATTTTATATTTAATTTGTTAAGAATAATATATCACAGCAAATTGTTTTCAACAAGTGTTTTATTAATTTATTAACGTAAAAACGCATATTTTTAGCAAATTTTGGTTATAATGCGCATTTATTATATATATTTTTGAATAATTTAATATTATATTTATATTTATTATTTAGGCTTGTATTTTCAACATATTAATATGTATAATAGTGTTCGTAATAATTATAAATAATTGAATAAAAAAATGCTATTTTGTATTGACAATTTAAATACACTTTGATATAATATTTTGGTAGCCATTGATTAATTCGATGTGCAACAGTTTTATATGCGGACGTGGCGGAATTGGCAGACGCGCTAGATTTAGGCTCTAGTGAAG
>CAYJGM010000004.1:0-19701 GCA_964369495.1 uncultured Bacteroides sp.
CCCGACCTGCTGATTACAAATCAGCTGCTCTACCAACTGAGCTACACCAGCGTATTATTATTTAACGCTAGATTATTATAGCAAATTATTTTATAAATTGCAATACTTTTTTTAAAAAAATATACAAATACATACAAATAACAAATACAGTTGATATAATTTTATTATAAAAATATAAATTATGAATTATTATTTTAAAAAACACTTTGTTTGCAATATATTTATTGTAAAATAAAGCACAGATTTATATATAATTTTCCTTTTACTTTTTACCTTTAATTTATTTGTAATTTAAAGCAAGTTATAACATTTCGGTTTATGTATTTATTAAGCTACCTCGTAAAATAATTTTCATAATGACAACAGCTAATTTCCACTTATATTGCTATGCAAAACATATTATTTTTGTAAATTGTATAAATATTCAATTACGCTGTTTCGCTTTACAATGCCAATAAAACTGTTTTTTCCGTCTATTACAGGCACAAAATTTTGCGTAAGTGCTGCATGCACTAAATCATGCATATTTGTGTCTACATTAACGCATTTGAAATCTTTTTTTCGGGAAATTTGAAGTAACGGTATGTTTTCGGCTGCTTGTATGTTTAAATTGCTTTGGTTTTTTATGCACCAAAGCAAATCTCCCTCTGTTATTGTGCCCAGGTATTCACCGCATTTATTCAAAATGGGTATTGATGAATATCTGTGATATTCCATTTTTTCAAGTGCTTGGCGTAATGTAAAATCATCTTCAAGATATGCAACTTCTATTTTAGGTGTTAAGAAAAATAAAATATTCATTTGCTAATCCTTTACAATTGTTTTATTTATTTTATTATAACATATATATTCTTATTCTTCTATAAAAAATTAGTAAACAGTATATGAATAATTGCACAAACTTTTTTGTTATTTTTATATTGTTTTTTTTGTATTTTGTTGCTTTTTATACATTATAACTATATAATATATTTATGCAAAATTATATTGGAGGGAAAGTATAATGAAATTTGAAAATGCATATTTACAAAAAGTTTACGACACAGTTCAAAAAAGAAACGCAGGTGAAAATGAATTTTTACAAGCAGTTGAAGAGGTACTATTATCTTTTGAACCGGCTTTAAAACTAAACCCTGCACTTGAACAAACAGGCGTTATCGACAGAATTGTTGAACCCGAGCGCATGGTGCAATTTAGGGTTTCTTGGCTTGATGATAACAACAACGTGCAAGTTAATCGCGGTTTTAGGGTGCAATTTAACTCTGCAATAGGCCCTTACAAAGGCGGATTGCGCTTTCACCCAACAGTTACGGCTAGCGTAATTAAGTTTTTAGGTTTTGAACAAATTTTCAAAAACACTTTAACAGGCCTACCTATGGGTGGCGGCAAAGGCGGCTCGGATTTTGACCCGAAAGGTAAAAGCGATTTTGAAATTATGCGTTTTTGCCAAAGCTTTATGACAGAGCTTGCAAAACACATTGGCCCAAATACAGACGTGCCAGCCGGCGATATTGGCGTTGGCGCGCGTGAAATCGGCTTCATGTACGGCCAATACAAACGCTTGCAAAACGAATTCACAGGCGTTTTAACAGGTAAAGGCTTAACCTATGGCGGCTCTTTAGCAAGAAAAGAGGCAACAGGTTACGGCACTTGCTACTTCACACAAGAAATGCTTAACAATTTAAAAGGCGATAGCTTCAAAGGCAAAACTGTTGTTATTTCCGGCAGCGGCAACGTTGCAATTTATGCCACAGAAAAGGCCTATGAACTTGGTGCAAAAGTTGTTGCATTATCAGATTCGCAAGGTTATATTTTTGATGCAAACGGCATTAATTTAGATGTTGTTAAGCAAATAAAAGAGGTTGAGGGCAAACGCATAAGCGAATATGCAAACAGAGTTAGCGGCAGCGTTTACACAGAGGGTTGCCGTGGTATTTGGAGCGTAAAATGCGATATCGCACTGCCTTGTGCAACACAAAACGAGCTTAATGGTGATGAAGCACAAACGCTTATTGCCAACGGCTGCATTGCTGTTGCAGAAGGTGCAAACATGCCTTGCACACCCGAGGCGGTTGAGGCATTCCAAAAAGCTGGCGTTTTATTTGGGCCGGCTAAAGCAGCAAACGCTGGCGGTGTTGCTGTTTCAGGCCTTGAAATGAGCCAAAACTCTATGAGAACCGCTTGGAGTTTTGAAGAAGTAGACAGCAAATTAAAAGACATTATGGCAAATATTTTTGCCTCTGCAAATAATGCATCTAAAAAATATGGCGATGCCGGCAACTTAGTACTTGGTGCAAACTTAGCCGCATTTGAAAAAATAAGCGAGGCTATGATAGCACAAGGCGTGGCTTATTAAATTGAATTACAAAAAAAATAGGGGTGCTATCCCCTATTTTTTTATTTTGATTTTATCAGGCACTGTAAAATTAAATTGTGTATATATTAAAAGTTAAATAGTAAATAACCACGTTCTAATATTTGCCTGCCTTTTTATATATGAAAACTTTTATTATTTCACTTGACAAAACAATGTATTATTTAATAAAATTACAATATAGGGTAAAATTAATACAAACCCACAAAATTAACGAAAGGTGTGTGTGCAATGCAAGCGGCAGACGATTACCCAAAGCGAAAAACCTATTGCAAATTATACAATAAAATAGCGCGCACACGTAATATATAAGTGTGTAGTGCAGAAAGCAGTTGCATATGATAAATGTTTACACTACTGAAAATGGCAAAGCCACAAAATTGCATAATAACAGCATTACACCCGGCACATGGGTTGATATTTGCGAGCCAACAAAGCAGGAAATTGAATATGTACAAGGCACATTGAAATTAGACATGAATTTACTTTGTGCCGCACTTGATGAAGAAGAACGCAGCCGTATAGATTTTGAAGACGATGATATGCTAATACTTGTTGATACCCCTGTTGTTGAAAAAGGCGGTGGGCATGCTGCCGTTTACAACACTTTGCCATATGGCATCATTTTAACAAAAGATAATATTATTACAGTTTGTTTGAAAGAAAACGCTTTAAGCCGTTCTTTTTCATCAGGAGCAATTAAAATTTTTTCTGCGAAAAAGAAAAACCGGATGACCTTACAGCTTTTATACAGAAATGCAACACTATTTTTAAACTATCTGCGCGATGTTGAAAGGGCAAGCAATATCGTTGAAAACAAATTGCATTTATCAATGAAAAACAAAGAGCTTATACAAATGCTTGCCCTTGAAAAAAGCCTTGTTTACTTTTCTACCTCGCTTAAATCTAACGAGATTGTTTTAGAGCGTTTGCTCCGCATGGATTTTGTTAAAAATTACCCCGACGATACAGAATTGCTTGAAGATGTTATTATAGAAAATAAACAAGCTATTGAAATGAGCAATATTTACAGGGACATTTTAAGCGGTACAATGGACGCTTTTGCCTCTATAATTTCAAATAATTTGAATATGGTAATGAAGCTACTTGCGGCGCTTACAATTATTTTAACTATTCCAACAATTGTGTTTGGGCTTTGGGGCAGTAATGTTCCCGTGCCACTTGAAAATTCCCCTTATGGTTTTTATGTAATTTTAGCAATAGCGTTATCTTTTACAATTTGTGCTATAATTATTATGCGAAAAAACAAATGGTTGTAATGAAAAATTAGGTAATTCTTTTAGATAGTGTCTACATTATCTAAACATGTGTTTATAAAATGGTTTTTTGTTTCAATTATAATAAAATAAAGCTGTAATATTATAATGTAGCTTTTGAACGGAGTTATTATATGAAATTAAATGTTAAACGCACTGTTTTTGTTGGCTTTGGCTTTATGTCTATTATGGCATTTTGGCAAGTATACGATACGGTAATACCGCTTATGCTAAAAGACAGTTTTAATATTAACGATGGCTTTATTGGTATTGTTATGGGCCTTGATAATATTTTAGCGCTTATAATGTTACCCCTTTTTGGCAAATTAAGCGATGTTACAAAAACAAAAATAGGCAAACGTATGCCCTATATTTTAGGCGGCACTGTTGGCTCGTTACTGTTTTTATTTTTAATGCCAATTGCCGAGGGCGTTAATAGTTTACCGCTATTTTTTGTTGGCTTAGGTTTTGTTTTAATTTTCATGTCAACATACAGAAGCCCTTCTGTTGCGCTAATGCCCGATGTAACGCCAAAACCGCTTAGAAGCCAAGGTAATGCCGTTATAAATTTAATGGGCGCACTTGGCGGCATGACAATGCTTGTTGCGCTTAGCATTTTCCCCGTAACAGGCGAAAACCCCAATTATTTACTTATTTTTATAATATTAGCTGTTGTTATGGCACTTTGCGTTTGCGTTTTATTTTGGAAAATTAAAGAAAACTTCTGTGCCGATCAAATGCAAAAAGAAAGCCTTGCCGCTGGCATTAACGAAAGTAAAGAACAAGCGCAAAGCAGCCCAAAAAGCGAAAAAATGCCGCCTGATGTAAAACGCAGTTTCCTTTTTATTTTATCCAGTATATTTTTATGGTTTTTTGGCTACAATGCAGTTACTTCGGCATTTAGCCGCTATGCCGGGCAAGAATTGCAAGGTAATTTCGCACTGGTAATGTTATTTTGCACCGCTGCCGCAATTTTAGCATATGTTCCCGTTGGTTTTATAGCCGCGAAAATCGGCAGAAAACGCACAATTTTAATAGGCATTGCAATGCTTGGTATTTCATTTTTTGCCGTAGCTTTTTTTAACAGCGTAACAGCATTTTTATATGTTTTCTTCGCCCTTGCAGGCTTTGGTTGGGCATTTATTAATGTAAACAGCTACCCTATGGTGGTTGAACTTGCACAAGGTGGCGACGTTGGTAAATACACTGGTTATTATTATACCGTAAGTATGTCGTCACAAATATTAACGCCAGCTATAAGCGGCTTTTTAATGGATTATATAGGCTATAGAATATTATTCCCCTACAGCACTATTTTTGTAGCGTTAAGTTTTATTACAATGCTTTTAGTTAAGCACGGCGATAGCAAACCCGAACGCAAAAAAGGCCTTGAAGCGTTAGATGTAGAAGATTAAACAAAAACAAATTTCCCGCTATGCTCAAAACGAAAGACAAGTTAAGCCTTGTTATTCTAAGCATAGCGGGAAATTTATTTTTTATTTTAGCTTACTATTAAATACCCTATATATGTTATATAAACGCCCACGCAAATTATACCTTCTATTCTGCTGGCAATGCGGTTTGTAAACGCAAACACAAACATTAGCACTGTTGTAAATAGCATTACGCCAACGTGTAAAAACGCATCACCCGGCACGCTTAACTGCGACAAAGCCGCCGATGCCCCCAAAATAAAAAGAACATTTAAAATGCAAGAGCCAATTGCATTTCCAAGTGCAATTCCGCTTTCGCCTTTTTTTGCCGCAACCAAGCTTGTTATAAGTTCGGGAAGCGATGTGCCAACAGAAACTATAGTTAAGCCAATTAAGGTTTCACTCATTCCGAAATTTGCTGCTATTGTAACGGCATTGTTTACAACAAGCTCGCCACCAACTATTATTGATGGCACACCCACTGCTATATACAATAAACTTTTTGGTATGCTTGTTTTTTTTGTTTCAGAGTTTTCGTTTTCTGTGTTTTTTTCTATTGAATTTTTCGTTTTATTCGCCTCGAAAACAAGGTAAATAATATAAGCCGCGCAAACAAGTAAAAACAAAATTCCCTCTATGTGGCTTATTGTGCCATCAACCATAAACACTATTAACAATAAAATTGATGCTATTGCCACGGGAAAATCGCGCCTTAAAACTTCGCGTTGAATATCAAGCGGCTTTATTATTGCGCAAACGCCTGCAACTACCATTAAATTGAATATGTTAGAGCCTGTTATATTGCTAAGCGCCAACTCGTTACTGCCCATTATTGATGCGTTTATGCTAACAGCGGCCTCCGGTAATGATGTTCCAAGCGACACTATTGTTAACCCGATAATTATTGGCGGAATTTTCATGGCACTTGCAATATTACTGCTTCCGTCCACAAAAAAATCGGCACCTTTAATTAATAGAACAAAACCCACAATCAGTAAAATATAAACTAACATAATTTCTTCCTCTCAGCTTAATTGTGCAAAAAAAAGCAAGCCCTTTATTGCATAGTAAATACACAATAAAAGTCTTGTTATTTAATGTGCAACCGGTTTTTAAACGTGATGACGATTACACAACACCTATATAAGATGCTAACTACTCCCTTTTAATACTATTATATGGTAACAGTTTAATTTGTGTTTGTCAAGTGTTAAATATATATCATTGTATTTTCTGTTTATTTTTTAATGGCAAATAGAAATAATGCAAAATTAAAGGCTACCATGAAATTAATAATTTCACGGTTGCCTTTAAAAAATACTTATTATTGCCTAATTCACATTTAATTAATTATTTACACCTGTTGCCGGGCTTAAATGCAATTGCGATGGTATGTTTTCCCATATAGCATGGAATGTAACATTGCTATTCACCAAGTATGAACTTGATACATTATGATATGTAATAAATGTTCCAAGTGCATCAGGGTCTTCAATTCCCCAGCGAGCAAATTGTTGGCCTGCCGGCGGTGTGAATGTGCTGTTAGGTAATGAATAATTTACCCCAACATTGCCGGGTGCTTCGTTTAAAATAACGTCTGCCATTGTTCCTGTTCCGCCATTTGCATTAAAGCTTACGGTATAACTATTAAGGCTTCTTATATTCAAATTAACGCTATGTGTAGTTGGTGCACCTGCAGCATCCGTTCTATTGTCGTACACAACTGGTATATTTGTTATATTGTTTTGTTGTAAAAACCTAACAAAATCTGCGTATAATGTTACGGTAAAAAAACCACCCGGGCTGCTGTATTCGCCAAAATTGCCCGTGTATCCAGGATATCCTGTTAAATTGCCGGCTGGCGCGCTGTATTGTAGCAAAATATTATTGCTGTTGATTTGTAATGTGTCAAAATTGTCAAACGATGTATCAAAAGTAAGCGCTACATTAGAAGCACCATCTGTAGGCGCAAGCGAACTACCGTTTACCACAAGCATTAAAGAAGCGCTTGAACCCTCATATTTAAAGTCGGCAGAGGCAGGCCTGTTTGCTATAATAGTTGTTGCGCCTATTCCTGTTGGGGTTATAACAATTGCATTATTTGCAGCATTTTTGCTTACAGTTGCAACATTTGTATTAGATGATGATATATCATATGTGCTTAAATCTGCAACAAAATTGCCCTCTTGCACCATTTGTTCTATTCTTACGCCACCCATCATTTCAATCGACATTCCGTCTATTGAAACACCGTTATTGTCTTCAAAATGCACATCACGATTTAATAACTCTCTAACGTTTACGGTTAAAATTTTGCTATGTGTTGTGCCATCTGTATATTCTATATTTATGTGAACGATTTCTGTTGTAGAGCCTGCAAACATCGCATTGGCTGATTCATCAGCAAAAGTAATTGCTAAATGAGTAGTTGCCGGGCTGCCGGCGGAAACACTTGTTATAACAGTATTAGACACACTTGGAACTGAGGGTGTAAGTGTAGCTACATTCTTATTTGTTTGCGGCAAGAAATAAGTTAAATCTACATTATGTACAACATTTGTTTCCTTATACCATGCATTATACTCGCTTGTTGTAGCCCAATAGGGATTTGCAAAAATAGCTTGCGGTTGCACTAATGCAAGCATTATGGTTGTAGCCGCTAAAATTGATAGTATTCGTTTAAACATTTTCGTCCTCCAGATATTTCATTTTAAAGGGCTAGATAATTTTAACATTTCTAATCTACGCCCTATAATTTGTTTGATATTTTTTATTGTTTACAAACAATTATCATTATTTTAACAGCAATACAAAGGTAAAACATCGTGTATTTCCGCCGATTTACTAATTTTTTACTTAAATATAACATATTAACACATAAAAACGTCAGCCTAAATGCTGCCGTTTTTTTGTATCTTTATTTTCTGTTTTCTAAAATTGCACTATTTATTAAAAAAATTTGTTCGTATAATTAAGCATTTGCATTAATTATAGTAGGCCGCACAACGAATTGCTCGTAATAAACTTCGTCGCCGTCTTCTTCAAATAGCCTTGCATCTAATGTTATGGTGTATGTTCCGGTTGTGCTATCCCCTGATTCTGCCCATGTAAGCTGTAAAGTATGCCCCATATAAAAGCCGGATGCAAGCACAGGGTTTTCTTGTTGCGGATCATCGTTTTCATATTCGCGCATTAAAATTCCGCTTGTTGCATCAATGCTGTATGTAACTGTGTAATCGGCTGTTGCAATTGTTAAATCACCTGTGGTTGTTAAATCTACAGATCTTGCGATTTTTAAATCATCAAGCAATTCGGTAGTACACTCTGCGGCAATAATTTCCATTTGGGCTATGTCTGCAACTTCTGTTTCAACGCGAATCATCTGCACAAAAATAGATGTTATAAAACTAAGGATAATTATTAAAACAGCAAGTACAATAACCATTTCAATAAGCGTAAAACCTTTTTTTGCATTGTTGTTTTTATTCAATTTCAACCTAATGCTCGCTCCTTTCCGCTAAATTTTTATCACTGTTAAGGTGTTGAAGGTTCTGTGTAAAAATAAATTAAATCGCTTTGCGAAACTAATTTAGCGCTATGAATAACTGTTTTTTCTGTTGTGCTTGGCGTTGTTACCGTGCTTATGTCTAGCACAACTGTAACTGTTGTATCACTCGCAGATGTGTCAGGTTCACTCATCATCATATTTACGGTGTTTTGCACATCTTCTGCCTCGCGCTGTGTTGATCTTATACCGCTTGTTGCAGAGGAAATTATCATTGTAACGCCGGAAATTAATACAACAAAAAGCATAATAGAAATAATTGTTTCAATAAGCATTTCGCCTTTTTTATTAAAAACAATGCCCACTAATTTAATTTTCAACTTTTTCATATTCCACCAACGTCCATTCTCCATAAGATGTAACATTTTCCGCAGCAGTATCATACACTGCGTTATCAAGGCTAAAGCCCATTCGATATTCCGCTTGCCCTGCAAGGCTTGTATCTTGGGGATCTAAATCTACAATTACATTAACCCAAATTACGCCCGATATATTATTGCCGCTAATTTGCAATTGCTGCATATCAAGCAAACAATCATAGCTGTGGTCAATTATTGTTTCGGTTCCGTCTGCCGCTGTAATTGTTTCTTGCACCGAAATAGTAAGTTTATCAAACAAGGGCGATGTTGTGGGGTTTGCCAAATTATTAAAAGCAGATATAATTATCTCTGTTTGTAAGTTTTTATCAACTGTAGATGTAACAGTGGTTGCATTAAGCATGCCTTGGAGCGACATTTGAACCGACTGCGCCAAAAGGTCTATCTGCGCTTTGTTTTTTTGGTGCTGTGTTGTAGATGCAACACCGAGTGAGGATGTTAATGTTATTGTAGCGAGTGTAACTAAAAACATCATGCAAGCAAGAACAATTAAAAGCGATTCGCCGCTTTTTTGTTTTATTATCTTAATTGGTTTAATCACTTGCTTTTTCCTCCTTCGTTATAAATTAACTTATATATTTTGCGTCTGCTTAATTTTATTCGCTTTCTTTGCTGCCTTCGCCGCCTGCGCTACCGCTTGTGCTTGATGAACTGCTATCATCACTGCTTGAACCTGCGCTACCGCTCGTGCTTGATGAACTGCTATCATCACTGCCTGCACCTGCGCTACCGCTCGTGCTTGATGAACCGCTTTCATCACTGCTTGAACCTGCGCTACCGCTCGTGCTTGATGAACTACTTTCATCACTGCTTGCGCCTGTGCTTGATTGCGGCAATGACGCAGGATTCTGAAGCAATGAGAATGTTGTTGGTAAAACTTGAATATTAAATGCGCCCACATTATTAAATGCGTTGTGAACAACAAACAATGGGCCTTTAAAGGTATTATTGCTATATTTCGTTTGTAGCGCAAAACTGCCGCCATCGCCTGTATATTTTAAATTATAGCTTAAAACCAACTGTGTAGTAGGCGCTAAGTTTGGTATTGATAGCACGCTTTCGCCGGCATTATCTGTTATTGTGTAATCGGTATCTTTTACAAGCGCTACCGCCAAAGCTGAATCAACCGAAAGCATTACGTTAGTTTCATCTACAGTAAAGCCGTTTGGTATAACTTGCATTAAACTGCCGTTTTGAGTGTAGCCTACTGCGTTAGCAGTTGCAATTGTTGTTACAACGGGTATGGTAAGTTCAGTGTCTTTTGTGTTTGTAACTTCTGCTCCATTGTTAATAACCGATGCTATTGTTGTGCTAGGCTGAATATACAGCTTATCGCTGGTTAGCGTTGCAGGGGTTTTAACTCCTGCTCTATCAACTTCTATTGCGGCTTGCATTGCAATGTGGTAGTACAATGTAGATATGTCACCAGTAGAAATGTCCGAAGTGAATTTATCTACCGCTGTTAAATTAAAGCTAAATACAACGCTTTGGTTTTGTGCAAGCGTTTGGGCACTTAGCGCGGTTGTATCTATTGTTAAAATATTATCGGTAGCATTATAAGTGGGGGTAATTGGTGCAGCCGCTGCACCATTAACGCTTACTGAAACTGCATCTGCAGCTGCAAGCGCCGCAGTGTCAACATAATTTGCATAGCTACCCAGTGTGATATTAAGCTGTGATAATCCGCTTAATGCTAAATCGTCTGCCGAAGTATTGGTTATTGTAAGCGTAACGGGTATACTTGCGCTTGGGCTTACAAAATTAGTTGCTTGCCCGTCAAATTGCAATGTAGCCGTGAAATTATCTGCAATTTCAACTGTGCCGCTGCCGCTACTAAACGGAACGTTTTGCGTTGGGCGGTTTGCCGTAAACGGGCTTGTTATAACAGCAAGCGAATTAAGCGGCGTTGGGTAAACATTGGTAATGCCATTGATTACTTTTGTTGTCCAACCGTTCAATTGGCCGCTAGCATATGTTTCAAGCCACGCTGTGTTTAAATTTTCTGTTGGCAAGCCAAGAAGCGAAGTTGCGCTTGCTGTTAGCGGTTTTTTGGGTTGCAATGTGTTATAATCTATATCCTGCCACGTTGCATTATCATTAGAATAGTATTCGCCTTGTAAATACACATTGTTTTCAAATGTTGTAAAGCCTTCTGCAAAACTGCCCACAATCGGGTAGCTGGTATCGGCTATATCATCACCATCTGTATCGCCTGTTGGCGCAACGGCTAAAAATAGCGTATCTTTTATTGTTCCCACGTCTTCAACATAATTGCCTGATGCAATGAATTCTTGGTAAACAACGCCGCCCACAATGCCGCCTATTGAATTGCGCAGAGTCGGGTTAGAACTTTCAAGTGTAACGCTTGTGTCATAGCTTATTGGTGTAATTGGCAAGCCTGTATCGTTTACTTTATTGTATGCAAAATAGCAATCTTCAATAAGGCTTTCTATTCCTGTAACAATGCCCACAAGCCCGCCGATAAAGTTATCGTACGCTGTTACTGTTGTGTTTACAGCGCCCGAATTCGTTATTATGCCGCTGTTGCTGCCAATAAGCCCGCCAACGCCATAAGAGCGAAGGTTGTAATCCGGCGGCGTAGTAACTTCATGGCGTTCAACAGTTGAATTTGTAATTATTACATTATTTACTAATCCTGCATTTTCGGCAACAACGCCGCCAACCGTTGTTGGACGGTTTCTGCCTGTGGCGTGATCCCAATGAGTTCCAAGCACGTTAGAATTATCAACAACAATATTTTCCACAGTGCCATTGTTAGTTACAACAAGGGTTGCGCCAATTGCATACCCTTGTATATTCATATCAAAGGCTGAAAGTGTTAAATTTTGCACAACGCCATCTTTGCCAATAGTATTAAACAGCGCTACATTGCTTGAATTGGCAGACTTTACCAAATTCGAAATTGTTTTACCGTTGCCATTGTAAGTTCCAAGTAATGGATAATTAATGCTTGCAACACTGCCGCTACTGCGTTGCAATCCCGAGCCTGTTCCATAAGGGTCTCCCCCATGCCTTAACATATTGTAAATTAATCTTGGGTCGGCTATGCTGTAAGACCAATCATCTACATTTCTGCTTATGGAATCGCCAAAATTGGATAAATCTATATTAAGTTCTTGAATAAAATCAGAGTTCACAGATTCAGAGTTCGCATAGTACCCGATATTGTTCAAATGCCTTGCTGAGCGCACTTTGTACGTCATACCTTCTGCATCTGTTGCATCTGTTGCATATATAGCTTTTGCAAAAAGCGGGTTAATATAGGCGTATGAAATTTGTGTGCCGCTTGTAATTCCAACTTTCAAAACATCTGTTGTATCGTTATATGTTGCGCTATTTACGGCATTTTGGAAAGTTCCGTTTTTAATGGGCATAATTGTTTCAACTTCAGTTGAATCTGCGTCTTCACGGAAATACGCCGAAAAATCTTCGGTATAATAGTTTAAGCTGTATTTTGATAGCCAGTTGCCAACAGAACTTTCATCAATTTCAATATCGTTTATTGTAAGCGTGAAATCTTCAAATTCAAGCAATGAATAAGGGCGGTTAAACCTAATTGCATAACCGTCGGTTAAAATTCTGTAATCGGTTTGAACATCGGTGTCTATCAATGGGTTTGAAACTACAATTTCATCACCTGTTTCGGGGTTTATTTGGTAAATGCCTATTTTGGTTTGTGATAAATCTGTTTTATGCCCGTAAACTTCATAGTAAACAAACTCTGCTTTAAACTCTTCAAGGCTTGCAACAGGCCAAGCAAAGTTTAAATTTTTAAAAAAGTCACTTGGGTTTATAGCATCAAAATTAGGCAAAGTGTTGCCAAAATATGGGTATGGGTAACCAAGGGAACTTACATATCCTTGGTCATCGGTTGTTGTACCAACAGTAAGTGGATTTGTAATTTCTGCTACAAAGCCATACTGGGTTGTAGGTGTTCCGCCAACATCACTTTGCATAAAATTAATGTAAAAATCGCTGGTTACATCTTCCATTTGTTCGTATAATTCGTTTGTGCTTATCCCCTTGCCAAAGCCGTTTGTAACTGTACCCTCGTTCATATTAGTTTTATCCGGCGCGGGGGTTGCCGCGTTGTCATCCGGGTCATTATCATAGGGGCGCAAAATTTCGCCCACTAAATAATAGCAGCTGTCGTCGTCTATTGCATGTTTCACAAGGTCTGCAGCAGCAATTTCCGTTGCATTTGTTGAGCCAACTGTTAAATTAGTTCCAATAATTGGGTAATCATAGCTTATGCGATTATTTGCGCTAGATCCCATTTGCTCGCTTGGGGCAACCGCTAAATAAAGCACATGGTGAATTGCATTTTCAGCAATGCTAGAGCCAACCATGCCAACAACGCCGCCAACATAGTCGTTTGTTATAACTAAATAATCGGAGTTATGGTTTGTTCCATCGTCAAGATCGTAAACAGGTGAAACACCGCTGTTTGACATTACAATGATATTATTAATAAAGCCCTCGCAGTAACCTGTAACAACGCCTGCATATTTGCCCTCGTCATCGCCATAAGTCCAGTGCTGTGCTGTATTTTTCACCTCTACATATGGGTCTATAATCATCAAGTGTGAAATTTCGCCTGTTGATGCAATTTTCTCAAAAAGGCCTACCGAGTGATTTATTGCGCCGGTTGTATCGCCTGCATCTGATGTATCTTTATTTACATTATAAACAAACAAGTTTTGAATTGTATAAGCGCCGGTTAGCGTATTTGCGCCCTCAACTTTTGAATATTCGCCTGTGTAAGTGCCATGAAGTTCCGGCAACGGCGAAAGTTTTAAATTCCATTCATTGTCTGTGCCTGCATCGTTTGCGAAAGAGCTGTTAATTTCAATAATGCCGTTTTCGCTTGCAAGGTCGATATCTTCAATTTGTGTGTATATATAGGTATCATCGGCGAAAGCATATTGATAGCGTATATTGTTTAAATGCCTTGCCGTTGCAATGTTTGCCAAAGTTGGGTTTGATGTTAGGCTGTCGGTGTTATCGGCAAAAAGCGGGTTTTTCTCGTTAGATGTAAAAGGCATTGTAACATTGCCTGTTGCATCGTTTATGCCAATTGTTGCAGTAATACCTGTTAAATTTTCAAGGTTTAATGTTGCTGACCCATCAAAATTTTGCAACTGCGAAATTGAATACATATGCCTATCGGCGTTTTCTGATGACATATCGCCGCCTGCATAATCAAGCACCCATATAAAGCGGGCAAAATCAGGGTCTCCCGTTAAACTGTCGTTTCTATAAAAAAGCGCTGTTCTTTCGTCTGCCGTGTCGTTATTGTATAGATTTAGCGCATCTTCAAAAGTTTCATTTGTAGTTGTAAAATCCGCAAGCACAATGTCGTTTATCACAACACCAAGCTGAGTAATTGATAAATCAAATTCATAATCTATGGTTGAATCAAGCAAAGTTTTTTCAACAAAAATTTCGGCATATAGCACATTTTCAAGCGTTTCGCTAGATGAATCTTTTACGCTATTAAGCGGCTTATTATAGCGGCTTATGTCTGATACAATGCTATCATCGTGGCCGTCGTTGTAGCCGTCGTACAGGTGAATGGCAAGTTGCGCAACTGTTTCGGGCGCATCGCTGCCTGTGTAATCAACGCCATAATAGCCTTGGCTACGATCGTTTGCTGTTTCATTGTAAAGTTCTGCACGCTCGCCGTAAATGTCTTCGTTCGAGCCATCTTGTGATGTATAGTTAAACTCGGGTGCATTTTCTAAATCGCTGTAAAACACAGAAAGAATTTTGCCCGTTAATACGTTATATTCAATTAAAATTGCGCCCTGTAAAATGTCTTCATCAACTATGGCGGGCTGTAAAAATTGGTGCACAATGCTATTTTCGTCAAGCCCTGCAGGTTTTGAAATATAACGCACATAGCCCTCTTGCCCATTTTCAATATCGGCAGTAGGGTAGTAATTATCTGCGCCATTTACCAGCGCATTATATACATTATTTAAATTATACACAGCATCTTCTGTGTTAAGTTCGTCTGTGAAATCTCCTGTTAATGGGTCTTGCACAAAATATTTGCCGGAAAGTTCATCATTATACGCGCTTTTTAAATTACCTAATGCACGTAATTGTGTTAGTTGGTTTTGCGCAGTTAAATAAATGGTTTTTGCCGTTTCAGTGCGCACGTTTTGTTCTGCCGATTCCATATACCCTAAAACAGAGGGCGCTGTCATCAGCATAAGTATTATTATGATAGAGAGAACTACTATCATTTCTATTAATGTAAAGGCTTTTTTTAACATGCTACCCTCTCGTAAAAAAAATTTAGAATAATAAATAAGATAAATACCAATTTGCAATTATATCGCCCATGAAAACCCCAAACGCACAGCCTAAGGCAAGCGCAGGGCAAAAAGGAACTTTGCTTTTATAGGCGCGTTTGAAAAGTTTTTTGCGAATTATTAAAACAAAACCGTAAGTGCCCATAATTAAAATTGCAACAACAAATGCAACAGCAATGCTTTTTGCGCCAAGTAAAATTCCTGCGGCGGCCATTAATTTAATATCCGCGCCGCCAAAGCCATTTGTTATAAGCGCAATAATTAGCATTGGAACGCTTACAATTACGCCGCCCAAAAGCAGTTGCCATATGTTTTGCGGGTTAATTGCAAATTTTACAATTGCTAAAACTGCAATTAAAACATGCATTGTGTCGGGCACTTCCATTGTGTTTAAATCTATGAAAGAAACAACTATAAGCACGGCAAAAAACAGCGAGTATATAACGGCAAGTTCTAATTGCATTATGCCAAAAACATAGCCGCAAAGCGCAAAAAGTATTGCAGTTAAACTTTCTACTAAGGCGTATCGCGGTGAAATTTTTTGTTTGCAATTTTTGCATTTACCACGCAAGAACACATAGGATAATACAGGAACAAGCTCTATAGGCGAAAGTGTGTTTTTGCAATTTGGGCAATAACTGCGCCCTTTGGCAACAGATATTTTTAAAGGTATGCGATAAATGCAAACATTTAAAAAACTGCCAATAATTAGGCCAAACAACCCAAACATTGATGTGATAAATATACTCATTTGTTTTCCTTTTTGCTTATTAGGTATGCTAGAATTTTTAAAGCTTAAAAATGAATTTTTGCTTTAAAAGTGCAAAGCATAACATTTATGCCTAAAACAAGGGTGTAATAAAGGTTTTAGGCATAAATCCGACGCTTTGCAGCGGCGGATAAAACGCTTTTCTACTGCCAAGCGCTAGGCTTTGGCAGTAGGGCGTTAAGTTTTAGTTAAGGTGTTGCGATTTTGTGCATCATTGAATTATTTGCATAAATTTTGCCTGTGGCGGGGTTAATAACTTCATCAAGGTAGCCTGAAACGCCGTCTAAAGCGTGGTAAAGCATTGTGTTAGCAGATTTTGTTTGGTCTACGCCATCTCTAACATAAGTTACCCAGTTTACGCTACCTGTTGAAAGCGTAACGTTAAACTTAAATGTACCTTGCACATTTGTGCCCAAAAATTCTTGAACAGCCACTAAATAAGGGCCTGTCATTTGGGTGTCATCTCCAATTGTAATGGTTGCATTTGAAAAAACTTGGTCGCTTGCTTGTGCGATACCAAAAACCGTTGCAGTTCCCCTATTTGCTGATTCTGAGGGCGGATATTTTGTTGCCGCCGCTTCTAATGCGTTGAAAATTGTTTCTGCTGCGCCTTTATCTGCTGTTTCGTTTGCATCGGCACGATAGCCTGCAACAGCGGGAATAGCAATTGCTATAAGTATAACTATTATAAGGATTACAACCAACATTTCAATTAGCGTAAAACCTTTTTTGTTTTTAAGTTGTATTAGTTTATTCATATTTAAAACCTTTCTTATTTTATTTTAACAAAAATTATATTTTCAAAATACGGTTTTTATTATTGATTGTGCGTGTATGGCCATGCATTGTACGGCGCCGGTAGTTCATCTAAATAACCAGACACATTATCTGCAACATGATAAAGCATTACATTAGAGTTTGCAGCGGTGGATCTATTAGAAGCATCCAAAACAGTATGGTCATCATGATGATATGACACCCATGCTATACTATTGGTTGTTGTGTCGTATCCAAATTTATAGTTTCCATAAAATTCAACGCCTAAGCGACTATTAACTGCTGCCCCAAAGCTAAATGTCCAAGTAGTATTACTGGTAGACAAAACTTGTGTTCCGTTACCTGTATCATGATAATAAATTATATTATCATTTGGAGCCGGGAGTGTTTGATAGTCTGAGTATGCATTGGGAGGTGAACCATCAGGGCCCGGCAATTCTCCGAATTCTGTAATTTCTGCCTCTAGTGCGGTGTATACGGTTTTTGCCGCGCCAAGGTCTGCTGTTCTTTGCGAAT
The DNA here is from genome assembly GCA_964369495.1 of uncultured Bacteroides sp. Lineage (GTDB taxonomy): Bacteria > Bacillota > Clostridia > Oscillospirales > Ruminococcaceae > Ruthenibacterium. The sequence goes on from CAYJGM010000004.1 coordinate 17,430, forward strand.
CTTCACGATAGGCAACAACAGAGGGAATAGCAATGGCAAGTAGTATTACAATAATCAAAATAACTATTAGCATCTCAATTAATGTAAAACCTTTTTTGTTTTTTAGTTCCATGAGTTTTTGCATGTTAATTTCCTTTCCGCAATATTATCATTAAATATTTTAATTAAAATTATTACCCTAAGCATGTTATTCTTATGCTCTAACCTATATAAGATGTCAACGAGTCACCATAGCCTGCATCTACAAGTTCTTGTAAGTAACACAAATTATTTGCCATGTATGAATAATAGGCACCTGTGCCCGGGGCTGCATCGACATCAGGGTTCCATGTTCCAAGGGTGCGATGGTAAAGCATTACAGAATCGTAATCATTTGCTAATGAATCGTTTCTCCAGTAAGACACATAATTCACACGTGCGCTAGTACCATAAACACTTGTGCTGCCCCCGTTATTAGCTATTTGATAGCTAATATTAAAATTACCTTGGAAATTTGGACCAAGATATTCTGCTAAAAGGCCGTAAAATTCTTGTGTTTCGGCATCGGCATGAGTAGTAGAAAGCGCTACCAATGCATCGTAATCTAGATTACTTCCAACATGAAAAGCTATGTTTTGATAATTATGATTAATTTCAGGTGTTGTGCGTATAACTGCCGCCTCAATAGCTGTTCTTATTGTTTCAATTGCGCCCTCGTCTTGTGTTCTTAGGGCATCTCTTCTGTAAGCCGCAACCGCGGGAACTGCAATTGCTAAGAGAATTACGATAATTAAAATAACTATCAACATCTCTATTAGGGTAAACCCTTTTTTGTTTTTCATTTCTATGAGTTTTTGCATGTTTGGTTTCCTTTCTTATTTATAATATCAAGGTGTTATTCATGAGTGTATGGTGCTGCGTTATATGGTGCAGACAATTCATCAAGATAACCCTCTACATTATCTTCAACATGGTAAAGCATTACTTCGCTGTTAGCTGCTGTTGTATCGGGCTGCCCATAAGGGAATTCATCTACCGGGTGGTAGCTAACCCAAGCTATGCTGTCTGTAACTGTGTTATATCCATATTCAAAATATCCTGTAAATTGATCATTTTTCAAAAAATCCCACGCTTCATTAACAAGAGGGATGCCATTCTTTAAAGGATCCATTCGACTATTTGTATAAATTATATCTCCTAATTCACTATAACCGGAAAGATGCGAGGGTTGAACAGAATTCGGCGGAGGTGGATCGTTATTTGTGAGTGCTGCCTCCAGGGCTGTGTAAACTTGTTTTGCTGCGCCAAGGTCTGCCGTTCTTTCTGAATCTTCACGATAGGCAATAACAGAGGGAACAGCAATTGCAAGAAGAATTACAATAATTAAAATAACTATAAGCATTTCAATTAAAGTAAAGCCTTTTTTGCAGTTTTTTATTTTATTAAATATATGCATATATATGTCCTTTCTAATTTAATTTTCATCAATTCATTTTAGCTAAAACTAAATTATTTAAGCCCACGGGAAACCATCTGGGGAAGCGTTTATCCAATGTGTAACGCCGTAACCGGCGTCTGCTGCCTCGGAACAATATAGTGGTTCATGTGTTCTTTGGTCTTCAGCATTATAAATCATAACAGAATCTTGGGCTGTTGCACTATCGGTGCGCCAATAGAATATATAGCTTATTTCGTTTCTTGCCTCTACCCATCTAAAGTAAAAATTACCTTGGAAGTTGGGGCCTAGATACTCGGCTAATAAATGATAAAAATCTTCTGTTTCGGGGTTTGTTGCATCTGTATAATTTACAAGCGTATCATAATCCAAATGAGGTGACCTATGGCTTTCCCACCCCGCTGTGGTTGTATTAATGTGCAAATCTTCTCTTATTAAAGCCGCCTCTAATGATGTTAAAATCGTTTCAACCGCGCCCTCGTCTTGTGTTCTTAGGGCATCTCTTCTGTAAGCCGCAACCGCAGGCACCGCAATTGCTAAGAGAATAACGATAATTAAAATAACTATCAACATCTCTATTAGGGTAAAACCCTTTTTATTTTTCATTTCTATGAGTTTTTGCATAGGTTTTTTCCTTTCGTTTGTAATTTTTTTGAAAAGTAAACTATTAATTTACATATCATTCGTAAAAAATTGCGAAAATAATTTTATTGCAATACTACAACATAAGCTTTTCAAGCGTTTGCTTGTCGGCCGCCCTGTCGAGTGCCACCTCCCTATCAATAGCCCCCTGCTTAACAAGCGCCGCTAGGTATGAATCTAAAAAAACCATGCCGT
>CAYJGM010000004.1:19711-36115 GCA_964369495.1 uncultured Bacteroides sp.
CTTTGAATGATAGCATTAATTTGGAAAGCCTTATTTTCGCGTATTAGGTTTGAAATTGCATCGTTTACCGTCATAATTTCAAAAGCCGGTAAGCGGCCGCTTCCTTGTTTTTTCGGCAATAATTGCTGCGTTATAACAGCCCTTAAAACCGTTGCAAGTTGTGTTCGTATTTGCTGTTGTTGGTCTGATGGGAAAACGTCTATTAAACGGTCAATCGTTTTGGCCGTTCCAACCGTGTGTAATGTGCCGAAAACAAGGTGGCCTGTTTCGGCGGCCGTTATTGCGGCGGAAATCGTTTCAAGGTCACGCATTTCGCCAACAAGAATAACGTCCGGGTCTTCACGAAGTGCACTGCGAAGCGCAAACGCAAAATTATCTACATCAACGCCAACTTCACGTTGGTTTACTATGCAGTTTTTTGATGTATGTAGGTACTCTATAGGGTCTTCAATAGTAAGGATATGATCTTTTTTTGTTTCGTTAATATAATCTACCATTGCGGCAAGAGTTGTTGTTTTACCGCTACCCGTAGGCCCCGTAACAAGCACAAGGCCGCGCGGTTGGCTTGCTATATTTTTAAATATCTGCGGTAAATTAAGTGCATCAAAACTTGGCAAGGTATCGTTTAACATACGAAGCACTATGCCGCGCATGCCCTTTTGCTTGAACATATTAACACGCTGGCGTGTTCCACTTGGCATTACATAGCAAAAGTCGTAATCGGTTGTATCGTCTGAATATTGCATTTTTGTGCCGGTTATAAGCTGCTTTGCAAGGTTTTGTGTATCTTGCGGCGCTAGTGGCGGCATTGGTAGGCGCTGAACTTTGCCGTCTATTCTAACGGTGGGTGGTTCGCCTACAATCAAGTGCAAATCGCTTGCTCTGTTTTGCCTTGTAATGGTTATAAGTTCGTTTATTTCCATTTAATATCACGCCCTTTTAAATAATTGCTACCATAGCGGCGATGAAATAACTATTGTGTTTGTTTATAATTTATATTGTTTAATCAATGTTTTCGCTTAAAACCATAGCCTCTTTTATAGAGATAGTTCCCGACCTAACAAGATCGATAGCTTCATCTATAAAGAATTTTTGGTTTCTTGTTTCACGCAAGTAATTTGTAATATCGGCTGTGTTTCTTTGTGAAACAATCATGCTTCTGATATTTGCATCTGTTGCAATAATTTCGCAAACCGCACGGCGGCCAAGGTGGCCTAAGCCATCGCACCTTGCACAGCCGGGGCTTTTGTAAAGCTTTGTTATATCGCTTGCATTGTAGCGTGCTAAAAACGCCATTTCAACGCTGTTTGGCTGATATTCTTCTTTACAATGTGGGCAAAGATTTCTTACAAGACGTTGTGAGGCCGTTGCAACAATAGAAGATGCGGCAACATAAGGTTCAACGCCCATATCAACTATACGCATAAACGCAGAGGCTGCACTGTTTGTATGCATAGATGCCAAAACAAGATGCCCTGTTATAGCGGCCCTTGCGGCAATGTCGGCCGTTTCTGTATCACGGATTTCGCCAATCATAAGCTTATCCGGGTCTTGCCTAAGGATTGCCCTTAGGCCGTTTGCAAATGTTAAGCCTGCGCGGTTATTAACCTGGGTTTGGTTTACGCCCTCAACATATTTTTCAACCGGGTCTTCAATTGTTAAAACGTTTGTGCTAACGTGTGATAATTCCGCAAGCAGCGAGTAAAGTGTTGTTGTTTTACCACTACCTGTTGGGCCTGTCATAAGAACAAGGCCATTGGGAAGTGAAATAGCTTTACGCAATACTTTTGCATCGTGGTCTGTAAATCCAAGTTCCTCTAAGCGCTGTATGCCAAGCGAGCTATCTGCAAGCAAACGAATAACAATTTTTTCGCCAAAAACCGTTGGCATACTAGCTACACGTGCCGAAACCTCGTGGCCGCCAACCGTTATTGAAAAGCGCCCATCAAGAGGTATACGTTTTTCCGCAATGTCCATATCCGCCATGATTTTTATACGCGTTACAATGCCCGGCAATGTGCGAGAGTGCATACGCACAATTTCAGAAAGTATGCCGTCAACACGGAAACGTATGCGAACATCGTCTGCTGTTGGCTCTATGTGAATATCACTTGTGTTGCTGTTGTGCGCTTGTATCATCAAATTGTTTACAAATTGAACAACAGGCGCATTGCCAAGGCGGTTTTCAACTGCCTCAAGCTCGCTAAGTTCAAGCCTTTCAGCCTCGTCTACAACGCTGCTTGTATAGTTAAGTGTTTGCGCGGAAGAGCCTATCCTGTTGCGCTCGTAATGCCTAACAATACTACCTGCAATGTCGCTTTTTGTAGCAAGGCAAGGTGTTATAATTTTGCCCGTTGCCGTGCCAACCATGCTTAGCATATCGTAATCGAGCGGATCTGACGTTGCAAGAACAAGCTCGTTACCTGTTAAGCGGTAAGGTATAACATTGTATTGGGTTGCAATGTCACGCGGCAAAGCCGAAATTGTTTTTTGCGGAATTAATGTGTCTGCAAGTGAAACATATTCTATGTGTAATGCGTTTTTCAAAACATTCAAAACAGCATCTTCTGAAACCACGCCACTATCTACAAGAATATCTCCCAATTTTTTTCCGCCGGAATTTTTTTGATACGCAAGTGCGCTTTGAAGTTGGTCTGTTGTAATTAATTTACCTTCAACCAGCATATCTCCTAAACGTTTTCTTACTGCCATATTGTTTGCCTAACCTTTCTCAAATTAATATATCGACAGCATAACACGTCAATAAACTGTTACTTCTGTATTTTGTTGAATGTCTGCCTCTTGATAATAATATTGATTAAATTGGATTGAAATTGATACGTCTTCGTTATTATCAATAAAATCTGAAAGTGTTAAAGAGGGTATAACAACATAAACTTCATCTATTGCAATGTGGTCTATATAATCTAAAATATCGTTAATCGTTCCCGTTACGCTTAAACTTGTGGTTTGCATTACTATTTCGTAAAAGCTTGGAACCGCTTGAATTTCCTCAGACGTCATTTGCCCTGAGATAAGTGGGTGTGCTTCTATTGCAGAGTTATCGCCGCCTTCATTTTGCAAGCTAACAACCGATGGGTTGCTAAGCGAAAGCGAATTTACTTCAATGCCAAAGTTTTGAGCTTTATCAACAAAAAAGTTGTGAACGCTGTAATTTTCATAATAGTATTGCTCAAGCCCTGCTGAAATAATGTTCGTTTCTACTTCGGTTATAGCCGCTTCAATTTCCTCGCCTTGTTGAATATTTAATTCAAGCTTTGCAATTTCATCGTCTAAAACGGCAACTTGCTCTATGTTTTCATAGTAGCTTTGCACCATTGGGTAAGTTACAAAATAATTAATCGCAAACAAAATTAAAACTGTGGCTGCGAATATCAAAATAGATTGGTCTCTTTTACTCATTATTTATATATTCCTTTCCGGTAATTATTATTAGTGCGGTAAATAAATTTTCTATTGCAGTTCGCATACAACGGTAAAGGAAACCGAGGTGCCTGAATCACTGTAACCAAAATATCCTACATAATCGAATGTGCCCACATTTGTTAAAATAGAAACATAATCAGAGGCTTGTTGCTCTGTTTGGCCTGTGCATATTAAGTTGTATGTTTTGTTTGAATAAGAAACCGATTCAACCGTTACGCCCTCAGGAGATTGTGCAACAATTTCATTTAAAGTAATTCTACTAAATTCTCCCATGTTTACAATCTCTTGTTCAAGCCCTAAAATGGCATTTTCGCTTTTTAATTTCGAAACAAAATCTATTCTTAAATTGCCGTATCTTTCAATAAGTTCAAGCATTTCGGGCGATGTAAGTTCTTCTTGCCTTTGGTTTACAAGCGCCTGAGATTGTAAATTAAATGCCGTAATTCCGGCCGCAACCGCTACATTTAACAAAACAATTACACAAGCAACAATTAACGCAATATTCGCCTTTTTTGTTGAGGTTTTATCTGATGTTTTTAATCTTATGTTATTATTGAAAAAATTAATTTCTTGGGCGCCCAATGCAAAAATAGCACCTAAAGTGTAAACCGATGCGGCATTTGATGAATCGCCGTCTAATTTTGGTAACAATTCACTATTAATTGCGCCCATTCTGTTCACAGAAGACACTAATTCTTCGTTTGCGCTTTGCCCATAAATTAATATTTTATCAATTTGTTTTCCGGGGAATTTTATGTTTTGGTATGAGTTTAATTTGTCGATATTTTGCACAAAAACCGTTATGGGGTCGCTATCTGAGCCCATGCTTTCAAGTACATCAAGCGACGAAGCCGAAGACTCGATAACAATATCACGTGTTATAATGTTGTCAGGTGGGTTTACAAGGTGAAGTGTTATGTTCTCTTCGCCCATTTTTGCCAACGCCACTGTTTGGTTTTCAAAAAAGGTTTGAATGAAACGCTCTGCCGCAAGTTGTGAGGGAACAAGCGCAAGCGGTGTTTTTCCAAGCCTTTCAAGCATTTCATAGCAGCCGTTTACAATGTTTTTTGGCATGGCATATGTAATAAATACTTGCTTGCCTTCTTCATCTTTTTTATCTTTGTCGGAAAAAAAGTCTACGTAATAATCTGCCGGCGAAATATTAGCATACACTTGAGATTCAACCGCAATTTTTTGTTGCTGGCGGTTGCGCTCTTTGTGCAAACTTAGCTCTGAGTATATTGTTGGCAAATAAGAAATTGTCATAACAACTTTTTTCTCTGCAAATTGTGCCAATGTAGGGCTTAAAAATTTTTCAAGCTCTGCAAAATCAACATCACCATTAGCTAATAAAACCCCATGTGGCACTTTTAGTGTCATACCGGTTTCAATAGCTAATTTCTTTTTCGACCCTGTAGAAACTACAACATCAATGTAATCACCGGAAAAATCTATACAAATCAAAATTAACCCCTACCTTATATCACATATTTTATTTATAGTGTGTTTTAAAAATTTATCTCTTAATTTAGGTTTTTGCCATAACTAAACTTAACTTATGCCGCAATAGTGCCGTAGCCATTATAAATCGGAACCATAACCGATATCAATATTAAAGCTACTATAACAGCTAAAACAATTAACAATGCCGGGCCCAGTATCGATAAAAGCGATTCTATTGCCGTATCGCTTTCGCCCTCAAAATAATCCGCAGTTGTAGTAAGTAGGCCGTCTAAATCGCCTGTTTCTTCACCAATTGCAATCATGTTTGAAAGCATTTTGTCGAACACTTCAAGGTCTTCAATTGATTTTGAAAGTGCTGTTCCCGAGCCAACCGCATCTGCGGCGGTTTCAAGCTTTTCTTGCAAATATAAATTTTCAATTACGTTTGAAGAAAGCCTTAGGGTTTCAAGTAGCGGCAAGCCTGCGGCGTAAAGCATAGATAAAGTTGAACTAAAACGCGCGGAATATATCATGTTCAAAAGTTTGCCTATTCCGGGTATTTTAACCTTAATTTCATCTACTATGCGTTTTATAGGCCGAATTTTAAATACCGAAGCGAATAATACATATATAATAGCGAAAACAAATAATATAATTATCCAAAAGTTTGTTACAAAATTTGAAAACGCAATCATAAACTGAGTGAGCGGCGGAATTTCCATGCCATCAAACATCAAAAACAAATCCGGTAAAACAAAGCCAAAAAGCGCCATTATTACAAACAGCGAAACAATTGCAAGCAGTTTGGGGTAAGCCGATGCGCTTTTTATTTTCCTTGAGTTTTTTAATTGTTTGTCGTAGTAAGTAGACATGCTGATGAAAATTTGTTCGATATTACCGCTTTCTTCACCGCTTTCTACCATATAGCAAAGTAATGCGGGGAAGCTTGCACCTTGTTCTGTCATAGCTTGCGACAAAGATGTACCACCACGAACAGCCTCGTATATATTGCGATATATTTCAACATACTTTTTATTTTGTGATGAATCTATCATTATATCCAGGCTGTTTGTTATGCTCATGCCCGCGCCAATCATAGTGCCCATTTTTTTACAAAATAAAATAAGCTCTTTGCTGTTTAGCTTCGCAATTGTTTTAACATCTGTACTTTGCCTTGTTTGTGTTTCTTCATACTCAATGCAAGTGAGGCCTCTGTCATCAATGTTTTTATAAAAATCGCCTAGATTCGCAGCTTCTAAAACGCCTTTTACTATACCGCCTTTGGTGTTGCGGGCCACATAATTATAGTACTGCAAACAAAACCTCCTAAATTACTTTACAAAATAAATTTTGATAGTATTGTTATATATTTTTTAAATATGATAAATTAATATATTAACCGCCATAAAAATCATCAAATGTCTGTAAAATATATTTTCTGTTAATGTAAATGTAAACGTTTTGTAACCAATGTCTACATTCTTTATGATTATACCACAAACATCAAATAAAATCAATATTTTATTGTTGGAAATTTTAAATAATTATTAGTTTTCACTTACTTGTTTGGTTGTTTTAACGTAACAACATAAAAACATTGCATTTTCAAAAACACAAAATATTTACATAATTTATCCGCACACTTTGCCGGGGTTTAAAAGGCCTTTTTCATCAAACGCTAATTTTAAATTTTTAAGCAATGCCATATAAATATCGCCATGTTGTTGCTTTAAATATGCAAGCTTTGCATAACCAATGCCGTGCTCGCCCGAAACAAGCCCCCCTAATTCCTCTGCTTTTTTGTATAACATATCAAAGGCTTCATTTAATTTTTGTTTGTAAACTTCATTTGAAAAATCATCCTTTAACACGTATATATGTAAATTTCCATCGCCTGCATGGCCAAAAGAGGCTATTCTTATTCCCACATTTTTTTCAACTGTCTTTGTAAATTTCACAAACATTGCAACTTTATCTCTTGGCACAACAACATCACACTCGTCCATTTGTGTTGTGCTGGCTTTTATTGCCTCTAAAAATGCACCCCGTGCCGACCATATCGATTCCTCCCTCTCACTCGTGTCTGAAATAAAAACGTCTAGCGCGCCCTCATTTAAACACACTTGTGCTATTTCACTGTAAACGCGCTCTACCTGCTCGTTTGAATTACCGTCTATTGTTAAAAGCAAATATGCATCCGAGCCGGCATCGGGAAATTTTTTGCCTAAAAAATCCTCTGCATTTTGAATTACTCTGCGCTCCATATATTCAATTGCTGTAGGTATAAATTTCGAGCGTATAATCTTCGGCACTGCCTCTATCGCCGTTTCAAGGCTTTCAAAAGGCACAAGCAAACTTACTTTAACCTTGGGCAGTGGCAGCAGCTTTAATGTTGCTTTAGTTATAAAACAAAGCGTTCCCTCAGAGCCCACTACCATATCTTTTATGGAATACCCCGACGAATTTTTAACCACTTTCGAGCCCACTTCAAGCACTTCTCCATTCATAAGCACCACTTCAAGCGCGCGCACATAATCCCTTGTAACCCCGTATTTTACAGCCCTCATTCCGCCGGCATTTGTGGATATATTTCCGCCTATTGTCGCCGATTTTTCACCCGGATCGGGCGGATAAAAAAAATCGTGTTCTTCAACATATTTAGATATTTCCATAAGTAAAACGCCCGGTTCAACACACAAGGTTAAATTGTCTTCATCAAGCTCTAAAATATTGTTCATTTTAACCGTGGAAATCATAAGGCCGCCAAAAAGCGCAACGCTTGCGCCCACAAGGCCTGTGCCTTGGCCTCTTGGCGTAACCGGTATATTTTGCCCGTAGCAGTATTTTAAAAGCTTTGAAACCTCGCTTGTGCTCAAAACTTCCACTACAACTTCCGGGAATGTTTTCGTGTCTGACAGCTCATCTCTCGAGTAATCTTCATGAATTTCATCGCCAACAAACATGCGTTCTTTGGGTATGAAAGATGAAAAAAACTCGATATCCTCGCTTGATATTTTTTTAAACTGCGATGTCAAAACAGCCATAATTACCTCCGCTATGTAACAGCATTTTTTGCATTATCTATTAAACGTGGAAGTATTTCGTATAAATCTCCCACAAGTGCATAGTGTGCCACTTTAAAAATTGATGCATTTTTATTTTTGTTTATCGCTATTATGTTTTCACTTGCATTCATGCCGGCAACAAACTGTATTGCGCCCGAAACTCCACATGTTATTATCAATTTCGGGCGCACAGTTCTGCCGCTTAAACCTATTTGGTGCCTTGCGTGCATTGTGCCGTTTTCAACCATGCATCTTGTGCAAGCTACTTTTGCGCCAAGCAAATTTGCAAGTTCATTAATTAAATTAAGGCCTTTTTCATCTTTTACGCCTGCGCCTGCAACAATTAAAACTTCAGCATCTTCAATGCTCTCGCTTTTTTGCTTTGGTGTCACTTCAATTGTATTAATTTTAGTTGATAAATCAATATTACTTACATCGCAAATAATCGCCTGCCCTTTTGGGTTTTCTAGCTTTTGCGGCATATCGAATATTTTATATCTCACAGTTGCGAATTGCGGGCGATGGTTTGGCGTGTGAATATGCGCCATGATATTTCCGCCGAAAGCCGGCCTAATTTGGTCTAAATCTGTGTTTTTTTGTATGTCAAGCACAGTGCAATCTGCCGTTAAGCCCGTTCTAAACCGTGCCGCCACACGCGGCGCTAAAGAACGCCCTAAAACCGTGCCGCCAACAAGCACAACCGTAGGTTTATTGTTTTTTATATAATCTTCAAAAACGGCGGTATATGGTTCAACTTTAAAGTTTTTTAAGTTAATATCATCATATACAAACGCTTTATCTGCGCCGTACTCCATAACTGTTTTGGCTATTTTTTTAACATTATAACCCACAAGCACTGCGTGAACAGGTTGGTTTATTTTTTCTGCCATTTGTTGTGCTTTGCCCAAAAGTTCAAGCGATACATTATGCGCTGTATCCCCTGCGCATTCAATAAAAACGGCAATTCCTTTATACTCATCTTTGTCAATTTCAAGCTTATCATCTTCTATATACACAAAAATATCTGGCTTGTTTTTTGTGCATATTTTGCACATTTTACAGCCGGCATTTATTATAATTTCATTGTTTATATATTCAATTGCATTAAATGGGCATATTTGTATAATTGCATCTGCATTTTGTACGTTTTTTTGGTTTATCTCAATTTTCGGCATAATCTCTCCATTCTGTGCACAGCAAATATAGTTTTGAAAATCTCCGTGCAAAACAGAGATTTCCTTACACTTGCCGTCTGTGATGGCACAGTTTTATATAAATTAATAGCGTGATTATTCACGCTATCTCAATTTTATAATTTATATGTTTTGTGATAATTTCAAACGGCGCATAATTCATTATAGAAATTTCAGCTCACAAAGTTTTTCATAAAGCTTATCGCCTATTATTTTTTCGCTTTCACACCATAATTCATGCGTTTTATTTTCCTCGGGTGGGAAAATACGCTTTACTTTCGTAGGCGAGCCGTTTAAACCATAGTGCATTTCATTTTTATCGTCTAAATCGTTTAGCGTTATTTGTTTTATCTCGCGGTTTTCTGTTTGCATTTTAAGTTTAAACGAAGGCAAGCGTGGCTGATATATACCTTTTTCCACTGTAATTAGGCAAGGAAACATAATTTCTACGGTTTGAATGCTATCTTGCATATCGGTTTTAACAATTATGCTGTTTTGCTTAATTTCTACAATTTCAAAAACGCCCGCAACGTGCGGAATGTTTAAAAATTCGGCTATTTGTGGGCCAACTTGCGCTGTGTCGCCATCGGTTGTCATTTTACCGCAGATTATAATTTCAGGCGCGCACATCTTTTTTATGCCTTGCGATAAAGTATATGCCGTTGCAAGCACATCTGCGCCTGCAAATTTTACATCTGTAAGCAGTGCGGCATTGTCTGCACCCATCATGAAAGCCTCTTTTAAAACATTTTTCGCTTGTGGCGGCCCCATGCTTACTGCGTGCACAACAGCGCCATTTTTTTGTTTTATCTGCATGGCTGTTTCAAGCGCATATAAATCATACGGGTTCATTTTTGCCGCAACACCGTTTCTTTTCAAAACCCCTGTTTTATCATCTATCTCAACTTTATCCGTGCCCGGCACTTGTTTTATGCATACCAGAATTTCCATATTGCTCTCCTGTGTGTAAATTTTAGCACTTCATAAGCACTGTGCCGTAATTTTTTTGATTTTACAATATCAATATTTATCACAATATTAAACATGAACTAAGTAATATAATAATATGTTTTCTTGTTCTCGTCAACTGCGTTATTGTTCAGTTTTTTTGTAGTAATTTTATCTTTTTCCAAAAAAAGTGTTTTTTTTCTTAATATATAGTATAATTATTTATATTGATATTAAATTTTATAAAAATTAGGAGGGTAATTATGAACAAACAATTTAAGACATCCCCACTTGGTTTTGGGCTTATGCGCTTGCCAACAGACGAAAACAACGAAATAGACATAGCCAAGGTATGTCAGATGGCAGATGAATTTATAGCTAATGGCGGTACATATTTCGATACAGCATATTTTTACCATGGCGGTAATTCTGAAATAGCATTGAAAAAAGCCGTGGTAGAGCGCCATGATAGAAACACATTTACCATAGCCGATAAAATGCCGTCTAGAAACTTGCAAAGCACGGCCGATTTAGACGAGATTTTTGAAAATCAGCTTGAAAAAACAGGTGCGGGATATTTCGATTATTATTTATTACATGCCGTTAGCGAGGGAAATATTGACCAATTTGATAAAAGCGGCGCTTGGCAATGGGCGCTTGATAAAAAGAAAGAGGGCAAAATTAAAAATTTCGGCTTTTCGTTTCACGGCACAAGCCCATTATTAGAAAAACTTTTAAGCTTGCACCCAAAAGTTGATTTTGTTCAACTGCAAATTAATTATGCCGATTGGCTAAATAAAGATATAGAATCGCAAGTTATTTATAATATAGCACGCAGCCACAATGTGCCGATTGTGGTTATGGAGCCATTAAAAGGTGGGCTTTTAGGCGGCCTTAGCGAAGAATACACAAATATTTTTAGCGCTGTTACAAAAAACAAAAGCGCTGCTTCTTTTGCAATTAGGTATGTTCTACAGCTAGAAGGCGTTTTTATGTTGCTTAGCGGAATGAGTGAACAGTATCAAGTTAGCGACAATATAAAAACAGTAAAGGCTTTTACTCCTCTTTCAAGCGAGGAAATGCAGGCAATTGAAGATGTAAAACAAAAACTTCTCTCAAAGCCTGTTATCGCCTGTACCGATTGCAAATATTGCGTTGAGGGTTGCCCTTCGCAAATAAATATTCCCGTGGTTTTTAAATTTTATAATAATTTTATTATGTTTGGCCAGCCGGAAAAATGTAAAACGGGTTACGATTTTAACACAAGAAACGGCGGCACAGCTTCGCAATGTATCGCTTGCAAAAAATGCGAAATAAGCTGCCCGCAACATTTGCCTATTATAGAAAATTTAAGAAAAACAGCAGCAATATTCGACATTTAACTTTTTATTTAAATCAAAAACAGCAAAGCTATACCGAAAAAACGGTTTGTAACTTTGCTGTTTTATTTTTATTTAATCAAACAAAACGCTTTTTATGCGCAATTATCTGTTTTTTAAATCTTTATACTCAACACGCTCGTGAACGGCTTTAAACGCGGGGCGAATTATTTTGCTATTATTTACGATGCTTTCAATTCTGTGTGCGCTCCAACCGGCAATGCGGCTAATTGCAAAAATTGGCGTGAATAATTCGTTAGGTAAGCCCAGCATGTTATAAACAAAACCGCTGTAAAAATCTATATTAGCTGCAACGCCCTTGTAAATTTTACGCTCTTTTGCAATAACTTTTGGTGCAAGGCGCTCTATTGCAGAATAAAGCTCGTATTCTTTTTCACGGCCTTTTTCAAGGCTAAGCTGTTTAACAAAGTTTTCAAATACTTTTGCGCGCGGATCGCTCAACGAGTATACCGCATGGCCCATGCCGTAAATTAAGCCGGCTTTATCAAAAGCTTCTTTATGCAATAATTTGCGTAAATAATCAACAACTTGGTCTTCGTCGCTCCAATCGGCAACATTTTTCTTTAAGTCTTCTATCATATTTACAACTTTTATGTTTGCGCCGCCGTGCCTTGGCCCTTTTAAACTGCCAAGCGCTGCGGCAATTGCAGAATAAGTATCTGTGCCCGAACTGCTTACAACATGCGTTGTAAATGTGCTGTTGTTGCCGCCGCCGTGCTCTGCGTGTAAAACCAGCGCTAAATCTAATATTTTAGCCTCAAGCTCTGTGTATTTGCTATTTTTGCGCAATATATGCAAAATGTTTTCGGCAGTGGATAATTCCGGTTTCGGGTTGTTAATTACAAGGCTTTTGCCACACATATAATGGCGATAACTTTGATATGCATAAACGCTCATAAGCGGAAAAAGCGCAGTTAATTGCAAGCATTGGCGCAAAACATTCGGTATGCTTACATCGTCGGCATTATCATCATAACCATACATTGTTAAAACGCTTCTTGCCAGCGCATTCATCATGTCTTCGCTTGGCGTTGTCATAATAATATCGCGCACAAAACTTACGGGCAATTGGCGATACTTGCTTAACAGCTCGTTAAATTCGCTAAGTTCTTTTTCGTTTGGCAATTCGCCAAAAATTAAGAGATATGTGGTTTCTTCAAAACCAAAACGGTTCTCTTTTAAAAAGCCATCAACCAAGGTTTGCACATTCAGCCCACGATAGTATAATTCACCATCGCAAGGCACTTTTTCACCGTTTACAACATTAGCCGCCTTAACTTCACTAATTTCGGTTAAGCCTGTAAGAACCCCGTTACCTTGTAAATCTCTAAGGCCACGAAAAACTTTATGCTGTAAAAACAGTTCAGGTTCTATTGTTCCGTTTTTAGTACACATAACGCTTAAATCATTAATTTGTGGTGTAATTTCACTATAGTTATCAATTTTAATTATGGCCATAAATGTTCACTCTCCTGTTTTCATTATTTTTAATATGAATTTCCGATGTTTTCATTATTCAAAATTTTAATTGCACTGCTTGTTCCTAGCCTATCTGCCCCAAGATTAATAAAATTTTCCATGTCTGCAACGCTTTTAATGCCGCCTGCCGCTTTAACTTTACACCTGCCATTTACACAGCGCACAAAAAGTTCAATATCGTGCGGCGTTGCGCCTGCAACCGAAAACCCGGTAGACGTTTTTATATAATCCGCACCGGCGTTGCAAACAGCCTCGCACATTTTCTCTTTCTCTTCATCGGTTAAAAGGCATGTTTCAATAATTACTTTTAATATTTTATCGCCAACTGCCTTTTTAATTTGTGCTATTTCATTTTCAACATATTCTGTATCGCCCATTTTTAAGCGCCCTATGTTAATTACCATATCAAACTCTTCACAGCCGTTTAAAAGCGCATTTTTAGCCTCGCTAACCTTATCTTCGGTTGTGTTTGCCCCAAGCGGAAAGCCTATTACCGTGCAAACCGCAATACGTCCGCTTAAATATTGCACAGCTTGTTTTACAAAACAAGGCTGAATGCAAACACTTGCGGTTTTGTTTTCAATGGCTTCGTCACACAATTGTTTAATTTGCGGCCATGTTGCCTCTGCTTTTAGTAAAGTGTGATCTACACGTGCTAAAATTTCAGTTTTTGTCATATTCATCTTCCTTTCTTTTGGGTGGTAATACCAGAACATATAAGTTCAAACATTTTGACAGTTAGGTAATAATGCTACGCGTAGTATTTTATATAGATTACTCTCTATCGGCTACTCTTCTTTGCCGAATTTTAAAGCAATTACAAAACCAATCGCAGTAAAAAACAAACTTAAAATTACGCTTAAAACACTAACCTCAATTTGCACGCCTTGCAGTGCAACATATGGCACGCTTATAACCGATGCCACCATAAAGCCAAGCACAGCAATTAATGTTTTATGCCTGAATTTTTCAAATAAAAAGCTTACAATGCGCGATGTTACAACAAGGCCTATTAAAACACCTATTCCGAAAAACGCTAATATTATTGTGTTTGTTAGTAAATTTTCAAAGCGCACAAAATCTGAAATAGCGCCTATTATGGTATCGTAATAACCAAAAAGCACAAGCAACAATGAACCGCTAACGCCCGGAAGCATCATTGTGCCCGATACTATTGCGCCCATTAAAATAAACATTAACGCCGTAAATACATTAAGCTGTATTGCCTCTTGTGTGCCGCTTTGCCTAAAACTATCGGCAACCGCCATAACTATAACAATTAAAAAACCGCTTAAAAATAAAATTGCAGCGCTGAATTTTGTTGTTTTTTTATCCTGTAAATTATATTCGGTTTTTTCCTGCGTTTTAATATTCGGTATGCCGCCGGCAACAAGCCCTGTAAAAAGCAAAGCCGTATAAAGCGGATAATTTTCAAAGCAGTATTCAATAACCCCGCTCATCGATAAAACAGAAATTGCTATGCCCAAAAGTAATGGCAATAAAAACTTTATATGTTTTTTAATATCTTTAAAAAAATGCCCTATGGAAGTTATAAATTCTTCGTAAATTCCCATTGTTACCGCAATTGTGCCGCCACTTACGCCGGGTATTAAATTTGCTATTCCCATTATAAAGCCCTTTGCCAGTAAAATAATATAATGCATATGTTCATCCTTTAATATAAGTATATTATTTAATTATACAACAAGAAATTCGCTTTGTATATATGTATTAATAATTTTGGCCTTTTACCTCAATCATCATACTTTTAAGCGATATAACGGCATTTTGCCTTATAATAAAAATTTTTTTGTTCACTATGCGCATAAATTTACTTTTACTCTTAATCTATCATGTGTTTTATAGTAAATATGCTTAAATATACTATCAATATTTATTAAATTTTGTTAATTATCACAAAAAGTAACTTATTTGTAATTTTATGTAGAATTTTTGCAATATTTTACCGCTTTAATACGTAATAAAAATAAGTGGTATATTTGCATTTTAAGCATTTTACTACATATTGTATTATTTTGTTAATTATACACAATATATCGAAAAATCCGCTATATTTCACCAAAATATTAATGTTTTTTACAATAAAATATTAATATTGCAATAAATTTAAACTCATAGTATAATTATACTAGGTATAATAAATCGTCGTAAAATGGTTATGGAAAGGCAAGGTTTAGTTATGAAACAAAAATTTATTTTGAAAAGTGAGCGAATATGTGCGTTTATTCTCGCTTTAATATTCACTTTTTCGCTTGTGCCGTATTCGGCATTTGCAACGGGAGATATTGAAAGCGGCGATGAAACGCCCGAGCAAACCTTACCTTCTACCCAAGACGGAACCCTACAAAACCCATACATAATATTAACAGCAGAAGATTTTGACAAAATTCGTCAATATCCCGATGCTTATTTTATCATGCAAGAAACCATAAACATGCTTGACGTTGATTTTTTACCTATCGAAGAAGATTTTACAGGCGTTTTTAACGGCAATGGTTATGCTATTGAAAATTTACAAATCACAGCAGATGATGCCGCATTATTTTTAAACATACAAAACGGCGGTAGCGTTAATAATGTGTTAATTCGCAACGCAGATATCAACGGCGAAAATACGGCGGCGGTTATAGCCGTGCAAAACAGCGGCACAATAAGCGATGTTAAAATTGAAAGCGCAAGCGTAAGCGGCGAAATAGCCGGCTCTATTGCTGCAAAAATAAGCGGCAATGCCACAATAGAAAACAGCGGTACATATGCAGATGTAAGCGGCGAAATAGCCGGCGGAATTGTTGGCGAAATTTCAGGCGGCGAATTAAACAATGTTTTTTCCGGCGCAGATGTTCTTGCTAAACCTACCGACAGTAAAACTGTGGGCACGGTTTTTGGAATTACACACGATGAAAATTTTGCAGATAATGTTTTATTTTTAGCAAACAGCGAGCAAGCCGCAAACGCAGGAGCATACACAGATGAAAACGATGAAATTATTACATATACCCAAGAAGGGCTTATATTTATAGTTTTAGGCGAAGATATTTCTTTAAATGTTGGCGAAAGCCAAACAACACCTGTTTTATTCAGCGAAATACCAAGTGCAGGCACTGTTGCATTTAATACAAATAAAATAGCTGTTTTGGAAGTTGACAGCCAAAGCGGTGATTTTACTGCGCTTGAGGCAGGCGAGGCAAATTACAATTTAAAAATAACACTAGGCGATTATAAATCAACAGGCGGATATACTTTGCCAATAGCTGTTACTGTTGAAGATCCCACAGCGCCTTTAAATAACGATGACGGCACAGGCGACGACAGCGAAGACGACAGCAGTTCGCAAAGCGGCAGCGGCACAGGCGACGACAGCGAAGACAACAGCAATTCACAAAGCGGCAGCGGAAGTGATGATGATAG